>JAZNLJ010000115.1:0-13752 GCA_045579005.1 Acutalibacteraceae bacterium
CATCGTCCTATTTTCCCAAGCGGCTTCCCACTAAGTATCTTCGGCGCTGTTGAGCTTAACTACCGTGTTCGGGATGGGAACGGGTGGACCCTCAACGCCATCAACACCGACTGCGAAGAACTGTTCGTCCTCCGAAGAACATTGACTATTATAGCAGAAAAAATTCATTTGTCAACAACTTTTTTGATTTTTTTTGAAAAAATTTTTTTGTTGCAATAAAACAAGCATAATGAATAAAATTTGTGCAAATTTTTTATATTGAAACTGTTGATTATTAACATAAAATGTTGCATAATTATACTGTTAAATTGTGACAAGAGGTTTTCTTGTGTCGGAGGATATGGAAATGGGTAAATATGCTATAAGCTATGATATAGGTACAACAGGCGTTAAAACTTGTATTTTTGAGTTGGGAGAGTCAATTAAACTTGTGTCTGCAGCATCTGAAGGCTACAAGCTTTACGTTCTGCCTGATGGCGGTGCAGAGCAGGAGCCTCAGGATTGGTGGGATGCAATGTGCTCTACTACCAAAATTGTTTTGGATAAGTGTGACGTTGATATAAATGACATCTGCGGTATTTCATTTTGCTCACAGATGCAGGGGCTTGTGCTTGTTGATAAGGATGGCAAACCTGTTCGTCGTGCTATGAGCTATATGGACCAGCGTGCACGTCAGGAGCTTAAGGACGGTATTGCTTACGGTCCTCAGATTGCGGGTGCATATATTCCCAAGCTTCTTAAATCCCTTATGATTACCGGTGCGGTTGCTGCATCGGTTAAGGACCCTGTATGGAAATACAAATGGGTTGAGAAAAACGAGCCCGAAAACTTTAAACGCGTACATAAGTGGCTTGACGTTAAAGAATATTTTATTACACGTATGACAGGCGAGTTTTGCATGACTCACGACTCTGCCTTCGCTACACTTCTTTACGACATCAAAAAGCGTAAATTCAGCCCGGAAATCTGTAAAATGCTGGGTGTTAATATGGCGCACCTTCCTGAAATCAAAAAATCAACCGAAAAAATTGGTGAGCTTCTTCCTGTACCTGCTGCAGAGCTTGGTCTTGCACCCGGCACCCCTGTTTTCGGTGGTGGTGGCGATGCTTCACTTATCGGTGTTGGCGCAGGCTCCGTTGCCCTTGGTGACACACATGTCTACAGCGGTACCTCAGGCTGGGTTTCAACCGTTGTTGATAAAAGTATTGTTGATGCTTCCGCAATGATTGCCGCAGTTGTCGGAGCCGAGGCGGGCAGATATAATTACTTTGGTGAGCTTGAAACAGCAGGCAAGTGTCTTGAGTGGGTTAAGGACCACCTTGCGCTTGATGAAATCGGTGTTTATCTTGAAAAGAAAAATATTACAGACGGCTATGAGGGCAAATATACTAGTCTTTATGACTATATGACAGAGGTTTGCAGTAAGGTTCCTGCAGGCTCCGGTGGTGTTATTTTCACACCATGGCTTCATGGTAACCGTTGTCCTTTTGAGGACCCCAATTCACGTGGTATGTTCTTTAATATCAGCCTTGAAACAGGCAAGAGTGAAATGATCAGAGCCGTTATCGAGGGTGTCTGCTATCATCTTCGCTGGTTCCTTGAAACTGAGGAGAAAAAGGTTAAATCCTCCGACAAGGTTCGTTTTGTTGGTGGCGGTGCATTGTCTGAGCTTACCTGTCAGATTCTTGCCGACTGTATGGGTAAAGAGATTGAAACTGTTGATACACCTCAGAACGTAGGTGCAATGGGTGCTACAGTTCTTGTTGCAGTTGGTCTCGGTCTTTGTGACTCTATTGAGGATGCTAAGAAGCTTATTCCCGTAAGCAAGAGCTTCAAGCCCAATATGGAGAATAAGAAGGTTTACGATAAATATTATGCGGTTTACAAGAAACTTTACGCTTCTAACAAGCAGAATTTCGCAGACCTTAATTCATAATCGGATTACGCTAATTTTAAGAAAAATATTTGTATAAATTGTTGAAAAAACACTGTTTTTCTGTTACAATTACAGAAACAGCTATGGAGAGTGATTAGATGAATATAGCATTGATAGCCCACGACTCTAAAAAAGAGCTTATGACACAGTTCTGCATAGCATATTGCGGTATTTTAAGTAAGCACACTCTTTCAGCCACAGGTACAACAGGCAAGCTGGTTGCCGAAGCAACAGGACTTGATATTGAAAAGTACCTCAGTGGTTCACAAGGTGGTGCTCAGCAGATTGGCTCAAGAATAGCTTGCGATGAAATCGACCTGTTACTTTTGTTCCGTGATCCCCTTAACCCGAAGCCGGGCGAGCCTAACGAGGCCAATCTTTTAAGACTTTGCGATGTTCACAATATCCCTGTTGCGACCAATATTGCAACTGCCGAAGCGCTCATTCACAGTCTTGAGCGTGGTGACCTTGATTGGCGTGATATTGTTAATCCCAAGGCTTAAGTTTATGAATTTTAATCGGGTGCACGAGGGCAATCTCAGTCACCCGATTTTCTATTGAAAAACATTTTAAAGGAGAAAAACCATTTTATGGCAGCAAGTATTAAAGCAATAAAGGGCACAAAGGATACCCTGCCCGGGGAAAGCTACAAAATCCAATATATTGAACAGGCGGCTCTCGACACAGCCAAGGCTTACGGCTTCCACGAAATTCGCACACCTGTTTTTGAGTATACAGAGCTCTTTGACCGTTCTGTCGGTGAGACAACTGACGTTGTGCAGAAGGAAATGTACACCTTTAACGATAAGGGTGACCGTTCCATTACGCTTCGTCCAGAGGGTACTGCAGGTGCAGTGCGTGCATTCCTTGAACACGGTCTTTTTAACGAGCCTCTCCCTCAGAAGGTGTGCTATCTCACGTCATGCTATCGCTATGAGAAGCCTCAGGCAGGCAGACTTCGTGAGTTTCATCAGTTTGGTATAGAGTGCTTCGGTGCATCCTCTGCAATTCAGGATGCAGAAATAATTGCACTTGCAAACAGCTACTTTAATTTTATCGGCATTGAAAAGCTGGCGGTTGAAATCAACTCAATAGGTTGCCCTGAATGCCGTAAGAAGTATTCTGATGCCCTTAAAGCATATTTCGAGGAAAGTAAATCTCAGCTTTGTGAGACCTGCCTTTCACGTCTTGACCGCAATCCTATGCGAATTCTCGACTGTAAGAGTCCCGTTTGCTCTGAGATTGCCGCAGATGCTCCCGTAGTGCTTGATTACATCTGTGACGATTGCCGTGACCACTTTGAGAGCCTTAAGAAGTATCTTGGTGCACTCGGTATTGATTACATTGTGAATCCTCAGATTGTACGTGGTCTCGATTATTACACCAGAACAGTTTTTGAATTCGTTTCACAGGATGAAAAGACAAAGGGGCTTGTTCTCGGTGGTGGCGGACGCTACGACGGTCTTGTTGAGGAATTGGGTGGTGCGCCCACTCCCGCTTGTGGTTTTGCAATGGGTCTTGAAAGACTTCTTATTGCTATGGAAGAAAGCGGAGTTTCCTTCCCTGAGGCACCCAAATGCAATCTTTCAATTGTTACTGCAGGTGAAAATGCAGTTCTTAAGGCATTGGAGCTTTCTGCAGACCTACGTGGGCAGGGCTACAGCGTAAATATTGATACTGTTGGCAGATCGATCAAGGCGCAGATGAAGTATGCCAACAAAATTGCTTCAGAGTTCACCGTTGTTATCGGTGACAACGAGCTTGAAAGTGATTCTGCAAACCTTAAATGTATGGCAGACGGCACACAGACCGAGGTTTCTCTCAGCGATTTCTGCGAGGGCTTTGAACGAGCATATATGAATAATGCGGTAGCCGCGTTTGAAAATGCTGATTTTTCTTCACTTACTCAGGTTGATATAAACAATCTTTTAAAATAATCGATAGTCAAAGGTGTTCTTATGGAGATAATTGATATTTCAAGGGACTTAATTAAGACCCCTGTTTATCCCGGTGACCCGGAGGGGTATGTTGACCCAATCAAAACATTGAGGGCAGGGGATAACTGTAACCTTAACTCAATATATACTTGTCTTCATACAGCAACTCATGTGGATGCCCCCCTTCACTTCGTTGAGGGTGGTAACTCCATCGAGAAATTTGATGCGGCTGTATTTATCGGTGAGTGTATCGTGGTTGAGACACCGCCCGGACCAATTACAGGCGCATTTGCGGAGGATAACTTCCCCTGGGGGGATTGTGAGCGTATACTTATTAAGGGTAACGGACTTTCGTATCTTATGGAAAGTAGCGCATACTATGTAGTGGATGCAGGTTATAAGCTTGTGGGTACAGACTCGCAGACTATCGGAAATCACGGCTCCAATCAGGTGATTCACAGAGCAATTCTTTCAGCAAATATTCCCATTCTTGAGGGACTTGACCTGACAGGTGTTGAGCCGGGCAGATATTTTCTTATGGCACAGCCACTTAAAATCAGCGGAGTAGAGGCTGCACCCTGCAGAGCGGTCCTGGTAAAGGACCATCTTTTCTGGAGCCGGTAAATCCGTTCCTTTACTCATCATTTGGCTTTTACCCATATATAACAGGAGAATAATATGAGATTAGATAAATATTTAAAGGTTTCACGTATTATTAAAAGGCGCACCGTTGCCAATGAGGTGTGTGATGCAAAGCACGTTGAGGTCAATGGGAAAATTGCAAGAGCATCGTATGAGGTTAAGGTTGGTGACGTTATTGTAATTCAGATGGGCTCGAACCTTACAAAATACAAGGTTCTGAGTGTGAATGAATATGCCAAAAAGGACGAGGCCGCCAATATGTATGAGGTCGTTTCCTAGTATAAAATGTCAATTATATCGTGTGAACGGCATATTTTATATTGAAGTTGCACAAAAGTTATTGACAATAAGCCTTTTCGATGTTAATATGTAATTGAAAGGAGAGCAAGTTGAAGGAAACTTTAGCTTACTCTCTCTTTGATTATAAGGTTGGAATCCGCCAACCCCAGAAAGGGTGTTATTATGAATATTACTATCGTTGGTCGCAAATGTAATCCCCGCGAGGATTTTCGTGCACGAGCAGAAAAGAGACTTTCCAAGGTAGATAAACTCTTCGGTGAAGAAGCAGCCGCAAAGGTTACGGCTACTGTTGAAAAGTCCTGTCATATAGTTGAAATCACAGTTACCAAGGGCGGTATGATTTACCGTGCGGAAGAGCAGGCAGATAATATGGTTGATGCCCTTGACGAGTGTGTTGATTCTCTTATCAGGCAGATAAGGAAAAATAAAACAAGGCTTGATAAAAAGCTTCACGCCGCAGTTCTTGATGATTTTTTCAGCGATGAGGTGGAGGAAGAAAAGGAGTTCGATGTTATTCGTGAAAAAACTGTAGCTCTGAAGCCACAGAGTGTTGAAGAGGCAATATTGCAGATGAATCTTCTCGGGCATCAGTTCTATATGTTTATGAATGCAGATACAGACGAGATCAACGTTGTTTATAAGCGTAATGCAAACGGTTACGGACTTATTGCACCGGATTATGACGATTAAATATAAATTTATCGCCAACCGCTCAGCGGTTGGCTTTTTGCATAATATGGTAATATTATCTAATTATTGTAATGATTTTTCTATGAGAGATATTCTTAAAACTATTTAATTTTTTGCAGATAAGTATTATAATGTGAATACATAGTGGATGGAGGGATAATATGGTTTGTCCGAATTGTAATAAGAACATCCCGGACAATACTGTTTATTGTCCTCTATGCGGCGGGATTACAGGTGGAATACCAAAGCCACCTAAACCTTGTCAGGATACTGCTGCTCAGCAGGCTGACTACGATATACCAAACAATAATTATACATATATGAATGGTCAGCCGTATTCGTTTGATCAACAAAAAATCTCAATGGGGAAACGGAGCACCGGGAAAACACTTGGAGTTATTTTAGGCGGCGCTTTTGGTGTATTAATTCTTGTAGTTATCATCATAGCTCTCTTTTCTTCAGGTGGTTCAAGTACTTACAAACCGAACACAATTGATTTTGTATTAACCGGTACATACGATGACCAGGGCAGAGAGATTGTGAATAATCTTAATGGAGATAGGATAGGCTTTGTGTTCAAAGGTGGGGTTTATATACCCATCGAGAAAGGTTATATACTCGTTTGTGAGAAAAATGGTGATGTTATCGGGCGAACGGATGAGACCCTGCGTATTACTGTAGACTCTTATGAGACCGAAACCGATGGTGGCAATATTGCAGAGGATTACACGGATCCCACAAACGAGGTTGCACAGTCGACTGAACCTGTAACATATGATGTTGGTGGTTATTTTAATGATAATATAATCCATTTCAGGATGAAATAATAGTTTATCGGAGGAAATAAATATGGTATGTAAATTTTGCGGAGCCATAAATGAGGGTGGCTCAAAATTCTGTGGTTCCTGTGGCAATGTGATGGAAACAATCGAGCCTGCGGGTCAGAATATTCAGGGTAATAACTATCACCCAACGGCTGAACAACAGAATTACCAATATCAACAGGCTTTTGAACAGCAGAATAACCAGTATCAGCAGGACGTTCAGCAGTATCAGAATATTAATAATCAGAATTTTCAGCCTGTTGCAAATCCTCGGAAGGATTCCAATAAGGCGAAAAAGAAGAGCATAATAATTGTTGCAGTTGTTGCCGCAGTTCTTGCAGTAATTGCAGTAGTGATGATAGTTGTGCTGTTTGCTCTGGGTGGTTCTTCCGATAAGCCTGTAGCAGAGCCCAACGAAACAGTTGCTCAGGCTGTGAACGAAGAGGATGCAAAGAAAGCAGTTGAGACATTACTCAATGACTATGGTAACAGTGCTTTTCCCTTTGTTTATTGCAAGAGTATAGAAGATATCAAGGCAAACAAGCTTAACTATCTTTGCGATGATCTGGGTACCTTCTATTCCTGGACAGGTTTTACAGGGACGCTCACTAACGGTACACTCAAGTCAAGTGACATTATGACCCAGGAGGAATATGATAAGATAGTCGCATCAGGCGAGGATACTTGGTCTGTTTTCAAGGCAGAGGACGTTCAGGCAAAGCTTGACGGTATATTCGGTAAGGGTAAATACAAGGTTCAGGACCTTGTGACATCAACCTCTTTGGTGACAGCTTCAGGTTATTTTATTTATGATGAGGAGCCTGTTGACGCACTTAACGTGAATTATTTCGGAAGTGTGGTTTCTTGTGCAAAAAACGGTGAGGACTTTGTTGTTGATGCAAATATTGTGAGATGTAACAACACTCAGGAACGAGTTTACGACGAGGCAACCGAAATCGAACTCAGTATGGGTACGGTAGATCCCGGACAGGGCGTAAACTTTGATAGCATTATCTCAGGTCTGCAGATAAACAAGAGTCTTATGGGTAAGGTGACGTTTACTTATGGTGTGAGTGGTGACACACTTGTGCTCAAGTCTGTTACAAAGCCTGAACCTGTACAGGCAGGCAGTGTTTCCAAGGTTACAACTCAGGCTGCACCTCAGATAAGTGGTGAGGTTATAAACGTTTCTTCTTATGGCAGATACGTAAAGGCAGGCGGAGGTCTAAACATGAGAGCATTGCCCAGTATTTACGCTACAAAGGTTACCAACATACCCAACGGTGCTTACGTCGCGGTTGTCGGTAAATCACCCTATTACTCTGATTGGGTTTACGTTTCATATAGTGGCTTTTATGGTTGGGTTAATGCGAATTACCTTGTTACATATAAGCCAAGCGTTTCTTACAGTGGCGGTTTTTATGCAACAGTAAGAGCAGGTGGCGGTCTTAATGTCCGCAATTCACCCGGTGGCGGTAAAATAGGCAACATTCCCAACGGCGCATCGGTTTATGTTTATTACTATAACGATGCAGGCACATGGGCATATATCAACTATGGCGGAATCTACGGCTGGGTAAGCTCATCTTACTTGTATTGAGTCTATTAAAAATGTTGACAATCGGCAGAGAAGTTTTCTCTGCCGATTGTATTTTTGTTTTTAGGTGAATATAAATTTAGAATGAATAGATACTTTTTTGATGCAAAAATATTTAACAAATTTATCTTGTGAAAGTTGTTGAAAAAGACGAAAAAATGTTGAAATATACTTGAAAAAATAAACTGGTAGTTATATAATATAATCTAAATAATTTTATAAATGATACCTATGAAAGGGGTTTACAATATGAGTAGAGTATTTAATTTTTCCGCAGGTCCCTCAATGCTCCCTGAGGACGTACTCAAAAGAGCTGCCTCAGAGATGCTTGATTGCGAGGGTTCAGGTCAGTCCGTAATGGAGATGTCACACCGTTCAAAAGAGTTTGAGAACATTATTAAGACAGCAGAATCACTTCTCAGAGAATTGATGAACATCCCTGACAATTATAAGGTTCTTTTTCTTCAGGGTGGTGCATCAACTCAGTTTGCTGCAATTCCCTTGAACTTTATGAACAAGAGCGGTAAGGCAGATTACATCATTTCAGGTCAGTGGGCAAAGAAGGCTTTTGCTGAGGCACAGAAATATGGCGACGTTCAGGCTGTTGCGTCATCTGCAGATAAGACTTTCTCTTACATTCCTGCAACCACAAAGGAGAGCTTCCGTCCCGATGCAGATTACGTATATATCTGTATGAATAATACAATTTACGGTACAGTTTATCACCAGCTTCCCGATACAGGTGATATCCCTCTCATTGCAGATATTTCAAGCTGTTTCCTTTCAGAGCCTCTTGATGTTACAAAATTTGCAATGGTTTACGGCGGTGCACAGAAGAATGTTGCGCCTGCAGGTCTTACAATAGCAATTATTCGTGAGGATATGCTTGGTAATGCACGTGATATTACTCCTGCAATGCTTAACTATCAGATTCACGCTGATAACGGTTCGCTTTACAACACACCTCCATGCTACACAATTTACATCTGCAAGCTTGTGCTTGAGTGGATTAAGTCACTTGGTGGTCTTGAGGCAATAGGTGAGCGTAACCGTAAGAAGGCAGCTATCCTTTACAATTTCCTTGACAACAGCAAGATGTTCAAGGGTACTGTTGTTCCTGAGGATCGTTCACTTATGAACGTACCATTTGTTACAGATGACGACGAGCTTAATGCGAAGTTCGTTAAGGAAGCAACAGCGGCAGGTCTTGTAAACCTTAAGGGTCACCGTTCAGTTGGCGGTATGCGCGCTTCTATTTACAATGCAATGCCCATAGAGGGTGTAGAAAAGTTAGTTGAGTTTATGGCTGACTTTGAAAAAGCAAATTCATAAGGGGGATTTTAAAATGTACGATATTCTTACATTAAATAAGATTTCTCAGATTGGTCTTAAAGAGCTTGACAGTAAATATACAATTACAGATTGCTGCGATTGTCCCGATGGTATTATTGTTCGTTCAGCATCGATGCACGAATATGATTTTTCTGACAAAACGCTTGCAGTTGCTCGTGCAGGTGCAGGTGTAAACAATATTCCTGTTGATGAATGCACAAAAAAAGGTGTTGTTGTGTTCAACACTCCCGGTGCAAACGCAAATGCAGTTAAGGAGCTTGTTATTGGCGGTCTTATGCTTTCATCACGTAAGGTTGCAGCGGCTTATGATTGGTGCAAAACCCTCAAGGGCGAGGGCGACAATGTTGGTAAGCTTGTTGAAAAAGGTAAATCACAGTTTGCAGGTCCCGAAATTCTCGGTAAGACACTTGGCGTTATTGGTCTTGGCGCAATCGGCAGAATGGTTGCTGTTGCCGCAAACGGCCTTGGTATGAAGATTGTGGGCTACGACCCTTATCTTAATGATGATGTTAAGGCTCAGCTTCCTGCAGATACAGTTTTTGCTGATACACTTGATGCAGTTTATGAAAGTGCGGATTACATAACACTCCATCTTCCCTGTGTGGCAGATACAAAGGGTATGATTAATGCAGACACTATTGCAAAGATGAAGGATGGTGTGCGTATTCTTAATTTCGCTCGTGGCGAGCTTGTTAAGGGGGCAGACCTCGCAACAGCTATTGAAGGCGGTAAGGTTGCAGCATATGTAACAGACTTCCCCTCAGATGAGGTTATCGGTCTTCCCGGTGTTACAGCCCTTCCTCACCTCGGTGCATCAACACCCGAAAGCGAAGAAAACTGTGCATATATGGCAGCAGTTGAAATTCGTGAATATCTTGAAAAGGGTAACATCAAAAACTCAGTAAACTTCCCCAATGTTGAAATTGATGCAGAGGGTGAAAGAGTCAGCGTTATTCACCACAACGTTCTTAACGTTATGAATGATATTCTCGGTGCTTTTATGAAAAACGGGATTGAGACAAAGGGCTTCAACTCAAAGGCAAAGGGCGACTACGCTTACACACTTGTTGTGGCAGATTCAATCCCCGATGCTGTTTTAAACGCCCTCAACGCTAACGAAGATATTATTAAAGTAAGAAAGATATAAATGAAAATGCAGTCCGTAAAGGGAGCGTAAATAAGGGATTTATCAGGTTTAAATTTGGTATTTTCCGTTAATACTTTATGAAAAAGCATCGTAGGCGCCAGCCTTACGATGCTTTTATTATTTCATCTGAACGAAAACTATCTGAATTTAAACTGCACAGCATCTTAAATCCCTGATTTACACTCCCTGAGGACTGCATTTTGTTTATGGAATAACATTTCCTGCGCTTGAAAAGATTTCGTACCATTCCTGCTTTGTGATGGTAATATCTGCTGCGGCGGCACATTCAAGGAGTCTGTCCGGGTTCATTGTGCCTGTGAGTGGTTGCATTTTTGCAGGATGACGGAGAATCCACGCCATAACAATGGTGTTCTTTGTTACACCATATTTGTCGGCTAATTCCTGTAATTTTGCATTTATTTCGGGGAAATCAGGGTTATCAACATAAACACCCTCAAAGAAGCCGTACTGGAATGGAGACCACGCCTGAATTGTAATGTCCTCGTAACGGCAAAATTCAAGAATACCACCATCGCGGTCAATGGCGTTGTCCTCGCGCATATTTACGTAGAGCCCTTGTTTTACGATGTGGCAATCAGTAATGCTGAACTGAAGCTGGTCTGTACAGATGGGCTCATCACCAAGATATTTCTGCAAAAGACGAATCTGCATAGGGTTCTGATTTGAAACACCGAAATGCTTAACCTTGCCGCTTTCCTTGAGGATTGCAAATGCCTCTGCAACTTCCTCGGGCTCGTAAAGTGTGTCGGGGCGGTGGAGAAGGAGAAAATCAAGGTAGTCTGTATTAAGTCTCTTAAGACATCCCTCGGTGGAGTTAATGATATGCTCCTTTGAAAAGTCAAACATTACCTTGCCGGGGCAGATTCCGCACTTTGACTGCAAGATGATTTTTTCGCGGATATCGTCATTCATACCGATAGCCTTTGAAAAAACCTCTTCACTTTTGCCGCCGCCGTAAAGGTCTGCGTGATCGAAGAAATTAAGGCCGGCACCCATTGCAGTGTCAAGAAAAGCTTTAGCCTCGTCAACTGATTTGTCTGCCATTCGCATACAACCAACCGCTATAACGGGTACATCAACACCGCTTTTGCCAAGTTTCATAGTTCTCATAAAAATTCTACCTTTCTAATAAACGTCACATAAAATTCTGATTCTACCCTTACGGGTATCACCTGAAATTTCTTTGAATCTGAATCTGCCATAACCCCTCACAGAAATAATGTCGCTCTCTTTTAAGGGTACAGAGTTACTCGTAGTCAGTTTGCCGTTAATGAAAACGCGCTCGCTGTCTACAAGGGCGGAGCTTTTGCTACGGGATAAGTTATAAACCCCGGATATAATCCCATCAAGGCGGAGAGAGGAAACGATGACCATCTTCTCTGTGGGTTGGGGAAGAACATCTGTGGGGAGTGTGTCATAAATCTCACAAAACACATTTGTGTGGCGCACTTTTGTAAGGTTATCAATTATATATTGTGCAATATTTTCAAGGCATATTACATAAGCTTTATTATTACTTATTATTATATCGCCCAGAGTTTCTCTTTTTATTCCAAGAGCCAGAATAGAGCCTAAAAAATCTCTGTGAGTCAGGTCATCAGAGAATTTCTCTGACAGGGGGGCAATATGGAGAATGGTAAGAGGGGGGTGTGGCGAATATCCTAAATCATCCTCGCTGCCGAAACAGGCAATTTTGCGCTCGGCATCCTCATAACCGCCGAACAAGATGAAGCCGTATTTGATTTCCTGGTGTAGCAGGGTCTGCTCGTGCATATTGAGAAAATCACTGTAGGTATAAATGTTACGATTCTGTGAGCGATTTGAAAGCTCTTTGAACCGGTTTTTCAAAATCTGTGTTTCGTCAGCCATAATCCACCGCCTTTCTATGAGTGAATTATATCATACTAATAAAAAAAGTAACAGTAGCAAAATGGATTTGCTACTGTTATTTAATATTATTTTTTCTTTTTACCACCAAAGAAGCCGCGTTTTTCTTCGGGTTGAATGGGTTTGTGACCCATAACCTCGTTAAATTTAAGCAAAGCTGCTTTTTGCTCCTCGGTGAGATTTTTTGGTACTTCAACAGTAACCTTAACAAGCTGGTCGCCACGACGTGTGGAGTTAAGAACGGGAATACCTCTGCCCTTAAGCTTGAATACTGTTTCGGGCTGAGTACCTGCGGGGAGTTCGTATTCAACCTGACCGTCAAGTGTGGGAACTCTCAGCTTGTCACCTAATGCCGCCTGCATATAGGAAATCTTCATTTCGTACCATACGTTATAGCCGTCACGTTCAAAGAAGGGATGAGGCTTAACGTTGATTACAATTTTAAGATCACCGGGAGGTCCACCATTTACACCGTGGTTGCCCTCTCCGCGTGCGGGATAAATCTGTCCGTCGTCAACGCCTGCGGGGATTGTTATATCCTTAGTATAGGTTTTTCTGATTCTGCCTGCGCCTTTACAACGTGTACAGGGCGTGGGGTTGAAGGTGCCCTTACCTCCGCAACGCTGACAGGTTTTTGAGGTGCTTATTGTACCGAAGGGTGTGCGCTGCTGCACATTTACCTGGCCTCTGCCGTTACAATCGGGACAGGTCTGTGGTGTGGTGCCCTTTGCCGCACCGCTACCGCTACATTCATCGCAAATCTCAATTTTCTGGAAATCAACCTTCTTGGTGCAACCCTTTGCCGCCTCTTCAAATGTAAGTACAACCGAGGTCTGTATGTCACTTCCTCGACGTGGAGCATTGGGGTTGGCACGTGAACCACCGCCAAAACCACCGAATCCACCAAAGCCGCCACCGCCAAAGATGGAACCGAATATGTCGCCAAGGTCAAATTCCATACCATCACCGAATCCACCAAAGCCTGCGCCCTGACCTGCACCGTAGTTCGGGTCAACACCTGCAAAGCCAAAACGGTCGTACTTTTCCTTTTTCTCAGGGTTTGAGAGGATTTCGTAAGCTTCATTGGCTTCCTTGAATTTTGCTTCCGCCTCTTTGTTGTCAGGGTTAAGGTCTGGATGATATTTTTTGGCAAGCTGACGGTATGCCTTTTTTAATTCGTCGGGTGAGGCGCTTCTGTCAACGCCCAATACCTCGTAATAATCGCGTTTATCTGCCATTTTCAGATGTCAAGGTCAAAGCCTTGACACTCCTTTCCATAGGAAATTGCCCTGAGTGAGAAAAGCGTATCCGAATCAGATTTTGGGATAGTATTTTCCACTCATGTTTCGTTAAAATACTCGCCAATCCGTCAGGATTAGCTGCGTTTTTGCCTCATCTGAGTGGAAAATACTTAATCA
>JAZNLJ010000116.1:0-7640 GCA_045579005.1 Acutalibacteraceae bacterium
GAGATTGCCGAGGATGGCAAGATGGGCTGTGCAGAGTGTTATGCTGTTTTTTATGACAGACTTCTGCCCACACTCAATAAGATTCATGGTAAAACATCATATATGGGTTCAAAACCCCGTGTGAGTGGAGATAGCCGCGGCTCGGCATTGAATCTTGATGAACTGAAAATCGCCCTTAGCGAGGCGGTAGAACGTCAGGATTTTGAGCTTGCCGCAAATCTTCGTGACAGAATTAATGAGGTAGTCAGGGAAAGGGGTGAGCAGTAATGTGTGCAAAATGGTACTTGGGCACAGGTGCACAAAATGATGTTGTTATAAACACAAGCATTCATCTTGCCCGCAATCTTAAAACTTGTCCCTTCCCCGCAAGACTTAACCTTCCTGAAAAATTGAAAGTTAACAGTATAATTAAAGATGCGGCTGATTCCGTTCAGGATTACAACTTTAATTATGCTGAAATGAAAACACTTTCTCAGGCAGAGGTTGTTTCACTTGCCGAGAGACACCTTGTCAGCCCTGAGTTTGCATCATCCCGCGACGGCAGAGCCTTGCTTCTTACAGAGGACGAGTCTGTCAGCATTATGCTTAATGAGGAAGATCACATTCGTCTGCAGGTTATGTATGCAGGCTTTGCCCTGGATGAGGCTTATCGTACCGCATCTGTTATAGAAAAGGAGCTTTCCTCAAAACTGGATTTTGCATTTGACGAAAGATTAGGCTACCTGACTCAGGATCCCACTGCTCTTGGTACGGGTATGAAAGCCTCCGTTGTGCTTCATTTACCCGCCTTGGTTTCTACTTCGCAGATTACAAAGCTTATTACAACCGTTTCGAAGCTCGGACTCTCGTTGCGAGGCTCTTACGGTGAGGGGGCTGCCGCTAAAGGTGATTTATTCCGTCTGAGTAATACAATTACTCTCGGTATTTCCGAGCGTGCCGCTATAGAAAATCTTAAATCAATTGCATTACAGATTGCGGCACAGGAGCGCTCCGCCCGTGAGGAGTTATTTAAGGCACCTGTTACTGAGGATAGAATTTATCGTGCCTACGGGGTACTTAAATTCGCACGTCTTATTGATACGAGCGAGTTTATGGATTTGATTTCTCTTGTCCGTCTCGGTGCGGTAAAGGGCATTATAAATATGGATTGTGCACAGATTGAAGCGCTTATGATTCATATGCAGCCCGCTACAATCTCGCTTTCCGTTGACCGTCCTCTTGACAGAACTGAGCGCGATAAACTGAGAGCAAAGCTGGTAAGAGAAAACCTATGAGAATTTCAAATTGTAAATTTAAAATTTAAAAATCAGAGATAATTCTCGTTGGCTTTTCGTGATTATCGGTTTCAATAGTATCAGCGTATTGTATAATTTTGCATTCTTCTTTCTGCATTTATAATGAAATAAGTGAGTATATTTCCTGTGAATATACTCACTATTATTTTGAAAGATTATATTTTTTTATCATATTGCTAAAAGTGTAGCCTTGTGTTAAAATACCCCTTGTTATAAAATCGGAGCAGTGATTATGGAAGAAAAAATTAGAAGAACTAAATCTCTCGGTGCATCATTTCTTTTGATGTTAGCCGCATTCATATGGGGTACGGCCTTTGTTGCTCAAAGCAAAGGCCTTGAGCAAATTGGTAACTTCACATTTCTGTGCCTTCGTTCCTGTCTTGCAGTTGTGGTACTTACACCTGTTTCATTTTTTATTTTCAATAAGAATCGCAAGCAGATAGGTGAGGGAGAGCACGGAGAGAATAAGACCTTTATGTCGAAGCGCCTTATCATTGGTGGTATTCTCTGTGGTGCTTCCGTGTGTGCCGCATCTGCTACACAGCAATATGGTATAATGCTTTCGGGTGTTGGTAAATCAGGCTTTCTTACAACCCTTTATATTCTGATGGTGCCACTTCTCGGGCTTGTGTTTCGTCGTAAGGTCAAGCCCGTTTTGTGGGTATGTATTGCCATTGCAACATGTGGCATGTACTTCCTGTGTGTTACAGAGGCAGGCTCAATTAATATCGGTGATGTTTTCCTTATAATCTGTGCTTTTCTTTTTGCGGTTCAGATTATGATTGTTGACCACTTTGTGAAAACCGTTGATGGTGTCCGTCTTTCTCTTGTACAATTCTTTATTGCTGCAGTTATTTCTGCGGTATGTATGTTTCTGTTTGAGGAAGTTGATCCCGTGGCAATTGGTGATGCTTGGTTTTCAATCTTTTATGCAGGTGTGCTGTCCTCCGGCATTGCATTTACTTTGCAGATTGTTGCTCAGAAAAACCTTAACCCCACGGTTGCAAGCCTTATTATGAGCCTTGAATCCGTCTTTGCCGCCCTTGCAGGTGCGGTGTTTGGTGAACGACTCAGTGTAAATGAAATATTCGGTTGTGTGCTTGTGTTCACGGCAATAATTCTCGCACAGTTGCCTATTGAAAAACTGATAAAAAAGAGGTCTTGATATGGAACGTAAATGTGTTCAATGCGGTGAAATATTTATACTTACAGATTCAGAAATAGAATTTTACAAATCAAAGGGTCTATCATTACCCAAACGTTGTAAATCCTGCCGTGATGCTAATCGTAAAACAAAAGCAGGTATGAATAAAGATAATCTCCCAAAAAATTATAATAGAGACATAACAGTAAATAGTGCGAGTCAGGGTTCGAAGAAGGTTTATCGTGACCGACATGGTAGAGTTGTTAAACCACGCGATTTTATTATTTCACTTGTAATAATGTTTGTACTCGGTCTAATTGCTGTGGGCTGGAATTCCCTTACATCAGGCAGAACGAGCACAGATTCACAGGTAAATTACAGTAGTTATGAATATACCTTTGCTAACGACGATTTGCTTATAAGTCACTTCAATAAGCACGGTGATGAGTTCGGTTATAATAATCCCGAGGAATATCTTAAAGGCGCAAATGATGTCATAAACAACCCAAATTCATTACATAGAAATGAGGCGGAGGATGGTGATGATTGCTACTATCTGCAATCCACCAATGAGTTTGTTGTGGTTTCGCCCGAGGGTGAAATTCGCACATATTTCAAACCTGATGACGGTATAGCTTATTTCAACAGACAACAAAAAACAGTGTACACGTGGTTTTCACGAGTACACTGTTTTTTAGTATAGTCTGTTATTGCCTTTCGCAGTTATATTCTACGTCAATATTCTTTTTGAACAGCATATAGTCATACTGCGGAATCCAGTTGTCACCAACCTCAAGCTTGTTGAAATCTTCTTCAGAAACAGCCACGTTCATAACAGAAACACCCTTAAGGTTTCCGTCCTCTTTGTAAACCGTATCCCAAAATGCGTGATGACCGATGTACTTAACTGTTTCGGGGATGTAAACATAGCTGAGATTCTGGTTATAGCTGAAAGCATCCGAACCGATGTACTCAAGCCCCTCGGGAAGTGAAATGTAAACCTCACCAAGCTTGGTTTCATCCGTGAAGTGAGGGTCAGTCACATTATCAGCGGAGTATGAATAAACATTTTCAAGTGAGGGGTGAGTGCTCCATTCATCAATACGCTCGTGGAGCTTGAATATAGCAAGTGTTTCGATTGTCTTCAATCCTTCGGGGAAATAAATCTTTCTGAGATTTGCATAGTTGAAGCACATTTCTCCGATTTTGGTAACGGTAGATGGCACAACGTAGGTCTGGATGTCACGTTCATATTCAGGTGTAGCCTCGTCTCTGTAAAGCTCCTTTTCGTAACCGTATTTCTGCCTGAGATATTGGTCGTGGTCACAAGGATAGCAGAGAATTTCTGTTTTGTCCTTATTGTAGAGTACACCATCAACATCACAGTAATTAGGGTTGTTTTCATCAACCTCAATGCTCTGCAAAGCCCAACAGGAGTAGAAGGCTTTTGCATCCACGTACTCAACGTTTGCACCGATAGTGATCGTTGTGATTTTATCGTCACAGTTAAGTGTGAATTCCCTTATAGAGGTAATGGGCTTTTTGATGTCCTTGACAATCTCAAAATTTGTTGCAGGGTCGTTGTTACCGGGAATATACTCAACGTTGCATACGTAGTCAATTTCCAACTCGGTAATGTAGCCCGTGTTACTGAACTTTGAAAACTCGATACCGTTTTCTGTTTCTGTGTACTCAAAGGTGTCGTTCTGTAATGCAAGCACGCTGAAATAGATGGAAAGTGACACGGCAACGATGATAACTATGACGAACAAAGCCTTTTTCAGGTTGTAGTATTTATGCGGCTTGTTAATGTGTGGTGCAGCAAGACCGGGCACCTGATAAGTCCATATTTCATCTTCAGGTATGTTAAACTCAATTTCCGTACCCCAGTCATCAACCTTTTTCTGCCTTTTTTCTTTTTTGCTCATACACTCCACCTCCTTAACCCTTGTATCCGCCTGATACGGAAATTCCCTCTTCTTGTGCCTTCTTTTCAGTAACCTCAGCACGTCGTTTGAGAACCTCCATAACCATATTCTGTTTCTTGTTGTCGTAATCCCAGAATAAGTAGGGGATTGTCATAAGGAAGAATCCGATAGCATCAACAATAATGGGAACAACAACTATATTTCTTCTTGAGCCGTCGTAGAAAAGGATTTCCCAGTTGCTGTTAAAACCGTATTTTAAAAGGAAAATAGGGATAATGAGACCTACAAAGTTTTTTATAGGGTCTGTAAACCAACCGAAAATACCTGCAAAGCTTTCAAGACGTTCACCTGAAAGGTACATCTGATAATCGTTGATACGTACACCCATATCGTGACCTGCCGTTGTGGGAACTGTTTTTGTCATTTCCATAAAGAACAGCACAACAACGCAGATTGTACCGCAAAGTGCAAGGTTATCACCAAGTGTCCACATTGCAATGGCAATAACAGCGTTACCGATTGCTCGGCTGAGCTGATAGAAAATCATAATCTGCTTGTATGAAAACCTCTTGAGGAAGTAGGGGGATAGTAAATCCGGTGGTGTACCCGCAAAGGAAATAAGTGCTACAAGGAGTGAATAGGGCAGACCACTCAAGCGGAAGGTGTAGAAGTAAAGAATGGTAGCAAAGGGAAGCATACCGTTGCCTAAGGAGTCAATAAGACCAACAACCGTGTTTATAAGTAAGTATTTATTCTTGAGAACGCCAAGCATACCGTCCCAGAACTTAATCTGCACCTTTTTCTCAATAGGTGGCTGAGGGATTCTTTCCTTGATTCTGCCTGCAAGGAACATAGTGAAGCCCGCGGAAATACAGAAGGTAACAGGGATAACCCATCTGTAAAAGTTGATATCCGCCCATTCGTAACGGAGTGAGCCAACAATGGCAGGGAGAATAATTGCAAGAATAGAGTTGAAAATGTGTGAAAGCTTAACAGGATAACTGCGTATAAGAATTCTTTCCTGAAGGTTGGGGCTGATTCTTTTTGAACATTCCTCGAGCACATTGCCAAAGCCGAATACGTTGTATGTAGCAAACAAAAGGTTTGCAACCCATACACGTGTAGCAACATCGGGAATGTTATAAACAGGAAGCCATCCGATAAGTATAACCATTACGCATTTGGGGATAACGTCACAGTAAAGGCTGTATTTGTATCTGCCGTATTTTGGCAGAAGTTTTTTACGCCAGAAGATGTTTCGAGCACCTACCCAACCTGTATACAGGAAATGGGTGCCAAAAGTTTTGAAGCAGGCAGTGGCGTTCATACCCTCGAAACTGTTCAGCATTGTAATAAACGTCCCTGATTGGTCAAATAGCCCGGAGTAATCAAATAATAAGGTCGATATACCGAATCCCATCATGAGACCGTAAACAAGGTAAACCTTGCGTTCCATTTTTTTCTCCAGGAAGCCAAGATTGTCACATACGTACCACCATATAAGGGCAGAGATATAGCCCAGAGGCATATTCAGAAGCCCGATAACCGAGAAAGTAAGGTATGGTAGCTTGTAGTGGTGCATAATAAGGAAACAGCTTGACCAGAAGCCGATGTATTCAAGGGTTTTTGAGCCTGTGTAGTTGGCACCAACACCAATAATTACATCCTTATACTCTTTGTAGGGCACGTATTTACCCTCAGCCGGAGTGCTCCAATGGTCTTTGATTTCGGTAAAGAGCCATTTCCCTTTATCAATGAGTGATGATTTTTCTTGGTTACTCATTAATAGTCCTCCTCAAAATCCAATATTACATAGATTTTAGCATACTTGCACAAATATTACAATTCATTTTATTGTTTTTTGTCGTATGAATATGAATTTAGATGTATAGAGTGGCTATGTTACTACAAGAAGAATGAAATAATAACCAAAATATAAAATACACTTGATATAAAATTGTGGATTTGTTATAATGGTTTCGTGCTTTGATAAGTAAAAAATATCTGTTGTATTCGCATAACTGATGCAACAAAATTATTGTAGGAGTTGACAAAATGAGTCGTACAAAAACTATAGCCGAAAACGGTATTCGTCCCTTCGGATGGCAGGATAAGTTGGGCTATGCAATGGGTGACATGGGGTGTGGTTTTTCATTCCAGTTGGTTGCCACATTTATGCAGCTGTTCTATCTGCAGTACATAGGTGTAACTGCAGAGGCTTATGCAATTATCATCCTTATTTCAAAGGTTTTCGATGCTATTAACGATATCGTTATCGGTAATCTTGTTGATACAAAGCGTATCGGTAAAAAGAGTAAATATATGCCATGGATTCTTCTCGGTGGTGTAGCGCTTGTATTCTTTAACGTTACAATTTTCTTCCCTGTTAAGTCTTTGCCTTATATGGCTAAGTGTGTATGGTGTCTCGTGTCATATTGTATGTGGTCTATTGCCTATACTATGGTAAACGTACCCTACGGTTCACTTCACTCTGTTATTACAGATGATCCTAAAGAAAGAGTTTCACTTTCCACCTTCCGTAGTATTGGCGCCGCCCTTCCCGCAATTATAATTATGATGGTGCTTCCGGGTATTGTGTACAGCAAGACCACAAACGCAGCAGGTGAGGAGATTCAGATTCTCAAGGGCGAAACACTTCTTCCCGTTGCTATTGGCTTATCTTTGTTCGCTCTTCTTGTTCTTTGGGGAACAACAAAGCTTGTTAAGGAGCGTGTAACAAGACAGACAGAGGAAAGTGCAACAGGCTTTAAGGCGATGATGTCCTCTGTGAAATCCTTTTTCACAAACCGCGCTATGGTTGGTGCAACCATAGCAACCGTTGCATCCGTAGCTCTTTTTAACTCAACGATGTCACTTAACAATATGGTTTTCCAGTATTTCTTCAAGCAGGCAGACAAGGTTGGTATCGCAATGGTAGGTAGTTATCTTCCTATGGTTGTGTTTATGGCATTCATCGGTAAGCTTACTTCAAAGTTCGGCAAGAAGAACGTTATTGTTTCAACCATGCTTGTTGGTGCAGTTTCAGGTATTGTTTCAATTTTTGTTCCCATTTCTGCTGATTCCACAGGTATGATTATTTACATTATATGCCTTATGGGTCTTAACCTCGGTAATGCTGTTTTCCAGATTTCCGTCTGGGCAATTGTTGCTGACTGTATCGAAATGAGCTACAGAAAAACAGGTAAGAGTGAGGAAGGTTCACTTTATGCTCTTTATTCGTTTTTCCGTAAGCTTGCTCAGGGTATCGGTCAG
>JAZNLJ010000117.1:0-13301 GCA_045579005.1 Acutalibacteraceae bacterium
TCGGTCCCTTCCTTTGCTTTGTCGATGGACGAAGGAATTGACACTCTTAAGGAACAGTTCGTTTTCGGTGAAGGTCCGGTTGAGGGCGGTTACTCTGTAGATTACAGATATTTCTCACCGGTCAAAGAGGGTGACACAACCAAATATCCGCTTGTTATATGGCTCCACGGTATGGGTGATGGTGCCGAAGACGGCACACAGGTTTACAAGAGTAATATTGCTGCGTGGACAAGCGATGAATTCCAGGCGCGCTTCAAGCCAGCAGGTGGTGCATTCATTTTTGCGGCTCGTTCACGTGAGGAGGATGGTATCACCTGGGAGGATTCTATGATAGAGCCCTTAAGAGCAGCAATTGATGAGTTTATTGCTGATAACAGAGATAACATCGACATTACGCGAATCTACATCGGCGGTTATTCAATGGGCGGTAAAATGACCTTTAAGATGGCTATTGCTTATCCTGAGATGTTTGCTGCCGCTTTTCCTATCTGTCCTGCCTGGGCACCTGACAGTTATTTGTTATGTAATCTTAGTGTTATGCCTGTGTGGATTACATCAAGTGATCGCGATCCTTTGGTGAACTACGATATGGCAGTTAAGCCTACATGGAGCAGACTTATTGAGAATTCAAACGTTCCCGGTGATTGCAGACTTTCAACAGTCGGTGCGGTTTGCTACCCCGACGGCACAGCCACGAGCAGTGCTCACCACACCTGGTTTGCTGTGAACAATGATATGTTTACCTATGAGAACGGTGCATATTACAATATGAAAACCATCGATGGTAAGGGAAAAACGGTTGACCTTACATACCCCGACGGTATGATATCCTGGTTGAGCAATTATACATCCGAGTATGACGGTGAACCACTCGAGGGTACAGGAAACCTTACAGATGAGGACAGTACAGATAATTTCATTTCAAACAGTGTTTCTATAATCGATATCATTATGAATTTATTTAAGCTCCTTCTTCGTATGATGGGTATTGAACTGTAAATACTAATATTAATTATGAAAATGCGTTGTGTTCATAGGTACACAACGCATTCTTTTAATCCGGATTGTTTTTTAAATCGTCTGTTGAGGGGTTATCTATGAGCTCTCCGCTTTCGGTAAATCTTGAACCATGGCAGGGACAATCCCAGGAATGTTCTTCTTTATTGTATTTCAATGCACAGCCAAGGTGAGGGCATCGTGGTACCGTTGGGGTTATAATTCCTGTAACCGAATGAAATATATTTGAAATGAGTTTGGGTTGCAGAATTGAACGTGTAGGAGAGAATACGTCAGCATAAGGGTTTTCTGTGCCTGTAATAATATCGCTCAGAACATCAGCGGCAACCATTGATGAGGTCATACCCCATTTGTTAAACCCCGTGGCAACATATATATTTTCAGCGCTCTTCGAGTATTTTCCTATATACGGAATATTGTCAAGAGATATACAGTCCTGTGTTGCAAAGCGGTAATCAATTGCAGCATTAGGAAATTTCTTTTTGCAGAAATCTTCGAGAACCCTGTATCCGCCACCGTCTTTCCCTGTTCTGTGGTCGCCTCCGCCTATGAGAAGATAGTTTTTATAATTCCTGAATGATAATCCGTCTTCTGTATCCTCAAGGTACATACCGTTTACATCGGGAGCATTTTTGGCGGCGACAACATAGGAACGGTGCTGATATAATTTCAGAGGGTATGCACCGTGCTTGTTTATTATGGGGAAGTGTGTGGCAATAATTATCTTCTTTGCAGTTACAGAACCACCTGCACAACGGACTTTGTTGGGTAAAAATTCTATAGCCTTTGAGTTTTCGTATATATTAAGTCCATTTGTAACGGAAAACAGGAATTGCAGGGGTTGAAATTGTGCTTGTCCTGTTACCTTTACTGCTCCCGCACACTCCAAGGGTAAAGGAATATCTGAAACAAAACTTGCATTTATGCCTAATTTTTCATAAGCAATTATTTCCTTTTCTATTTTTCTGCGGTCTGTTGATGAGTAAATATACGCATCTTTTTCCTCGAAGCTACAAGGGAAGTCCTTTGACATTTTACGGAATTTTTCAAGAGCATTTCTGTTTGCTGCAAGATACTTTTGTGCTTTTTCCGTGCCTATGCTTTTTATGAGCTTATCGTAAATGATGCCATGCTGAAATGTGATTTTTGCGGTGGTGTTTTTTGTTATGCCCGAACCGATAGTCTTTGCCTCTAAAAGAATGCTGTCAATACCTCGGTCTGTCAGTTCTTTAAGGCATAAAACACCCGCGAGACCGCCACCTATAATTACAACATCCGTCTTTATATCTCCTTTGAGTACAGGAAAATCACTGTTTTTCGCAGTAGCACTCCATAATGAATTCAAAAAATCACCTCTGATATAATTTTGCTCAGTTTTCTTTTAAAAATCAGCGGTTTTAATATAACTTGAGGACACTTTTTGTTGACTTGAATCATTGAATTTTGCAGTTCTTTATAATATAATTAATTCATCATATAGCCTTATGGCGAAAGAGGTTGTTTTTATGGTTAAGAAGGAGCTTTTCAATTATGACATTTTTCCCAAGGTTTTTCCTTGCGGTGAACCTGTTCAGGTTACAATAAAACCCCTTGGCGCTCATTCTGCTTTTGAGGGTGCATACAGTGTGCAGGTACGTGCACTTAATGAGGGCAATATTATTCATTACCCCGACAGAAAAAATCTTGTGCCTTACGATGTAACACCTGATAGCGACGGCTGTCTTCGTTTTACTCACACATTCAATGATGAGCAGGAGCATTTTGTTGATGTTGTTAAAGATGATAAAAGGGTAGTGCGTCTTTCTGTTTATTCACTTCTTCCTGACCTTGTGGGCAGATATCCTTTCCGTGGTGACCTTCATATGCACTCATTCCGTTCTGACGGTAATCAGTCACCTGCAGTTGTTGCGGCAGAATATCGCAAAAATGGTTACGATTTCCTTGCTATAACTGACCATCGCAGATATTACCCATCGCTTGAGGCAATAGATGCATTTAAAGATGTTCAGATTGAATATAATCTTGTGCCGGGTGAAGAGGTGCACCTTCGTGATAATGATGTTCACATTGTGAACTTTGGCGGTAAGTACAGTATAAATGCCCTTGTTGAGGGTACTCATATTGAAGAAGTGGGCGATGATAAAGCCCTTCGTTCAATCGATGGTAATTGCCCCGATGTTATGAGCGTCGAGGAGTTCAAGAAAACTATATGGGAGTTTGCCGATACCCTTGATATCCCCGAAGGTGTCGAAAGATACAACTATGCCGCTTGTGTATGGATTTTCGACAGAATTAAGGAAGCAGATGGACTCGGTATTTTCGCTCATCCGTACTGGATTCAAAATGTTTTCCACGTGCCTGAAACACTTACCGAACACATTATGGCAACACAGCCCTTCGATGCTTTTGAGGTTTTAGGTGGCGAAAATTACTTTGAGCAGAACGGCTATCAGGCAGTAAGATATTATGAGGACAGAGCTATGGGCAGACGTTATCCCATCGTCGGCAGTACAGACAGTCACTCCTGCATACATAACAGAAACGGCTATATTGCATCCACAATCGTTTTCTCACCCGAAAACACCCGTGAGGGCATTATTTCGTCAATAAAGGATTTCTATTCTGTTGCAGTTGACTCTATCAGCACAGAGCTTCGTCTTGTGGGTGAAATCCGTTTTGTTCGTTATGGTTGCTTCCTTTTGAGAGAGTTTTTCCCGCTTCACGATGAGCTTACATTTGAAGAGGGTAGACTTATGAAGGCCTACGCCTGCGGTGACGAAACTGCGGCAGAGGATCTTAAGCGTATTTACGGCAGAATGAAGGCTCAGCGTGAGAAATACTTTAAGTTTTAATGGTGATATTAAATGAAATATGAAGTTGTTAAATTAAAGGATTATTTTCCTTTCCTCGGTGAAAATGGCGCAGACCCCTGTGTTGAACTTTATTTGCCCTATAATATGACAGAAATGCACCATGAAAACCGTAAAAGACCCTGTATGGTTGTTTGTCCCGGTGGCGGTTATGGTATGTGCTCTCAGCGTGAAAGTGAGCCTATTGCACTTAAATTCCTTCAAGAGGGCTTCAATGTTTTTGTGCTTACATATTCTGTAGCGCCACACAGATTCCCCACACAGCTTCGTCAGGTTGCCGCACTTATGGAGCTTATTTATAAGAATGCGGAAGAATGGCATTGCGATACAAATAAAGTTGCTATAATCGGCTTTTCTGCAGGCGGTCACCTTGCGGCACATTATTCAACAATGTTTGATTGTGACGAGGTAAGGGCAGTTTTCCCCGAAAGCAAGAGTGTGAATGCTTCTGTTTTGTGTTATCCCGTTATAAGTGCCGAGGCTGTTACCGCCCATATGGGAAGCTTTGAAAATCTTCTGGGTCACAAGCCTGAAAATCAGGCGGAAACCGACTATTTCTCATGTGATAAAAACGTGAAATCCACCACACCGCCCGCATTTTTGTGGCACACAGCGGCAGATGATTGCGTTCCCTTAAAAAACAGTCTGCTTTATGCAGAGGCTCTTTGGCGCAACAAAGTGCCGGTTGAACTACACGTTTATCCCTTTGGTGGTCACGGACTTTCTACCTGCGACAGTCAGACTATTGATGATATGACACCTGTTTACGATTACAACAGTGCATGGATACCTGCAGTGAAAAAATGGCTGGCACTTATTTTTGAATTATAATGAAAGAGGTTACGCAATGACTAAAAATTGGGTACAGACATGGGGACAGGCACATTCAGCATTCTCCTTCTTTTATTATCCATCTTGTCCGAAAACATATCGACTTGTTATAAAGTCGGCAATTTCGGGTAGTAGTATACGTTTTGAAATTTCAAATGAATGTGCGAAAAACAAAGTTGAAATAGGTAGCCTTACTGTTGCTCTTTGTGATGAAAACGGCAACTTTAAAGGTGAATGCAAACAAGTGACTGTTAATGGTGAGAAGTCGCTCACACTTGAAATCGGTCAGGTTGCAACAACCGACCCCGTGGGTATAGTGGTGAAAGCAGGGGAGTATTTCTGCATAAGTGCCTTTGTTGAGAAAGGCGCACTACGTAGCGGTAACCTCATCAATAATGCAGACCTTATCACAGTAAAGGGGGATGTTACAAACACACCCCGCATTGAAAATCAACGTCGTGTTCGTGATAAAGTGCGTGAGATAGCATCAGTAGTGCTTAAAATGTATTTCCACAAGCCCATACCTCTTTTTCAATCAGTTCAACTCCTTAACAGCGACGGTGCGCGTTCAATAGCGGTTTTCGGTGACTCCATAAGTCAGCAGGGCTATTGGACAAATGCCTTTACCGACAGGGTGCGCCAGGAGTTCTTTGGTAAATATTCCGTTATAAATAAATCGATTATGGGCAACAGGCTTATGCTTGACTTCCACCGCAGATTTATCTGTAAGGGGCTTTTCGGCATAAGCGGTCTTAACAGATTACAGCGTGATATTCTCGATTATCCCGACGTGGAGTACGTGATAATTGCCCTTGGTACAAATGACTTCCTGCAGTACAACACCATTGCCGCACCCAAGAGTGAAAAGCCTACACCACAGGGTGTGCTTGATGGTTTTATAAAGGTGTCGGATACACTTAAGGCACAGGGTAAAAAGCTGATTGTTTTTAACGTTCTCAACTTCGGTGAATGTATGGATTCCCGCCCTGAAAAGGAGAAAATGGTTCAGGAATTCAACAAGCTTCTTGAAGAGAACAAGCATCATTTTCACGCGGTTTACGACCAGGCAAGTCTTTGTGTGAATCCTGATAAACCTACGTGCTCACGCCTTGATTTGTTGGGTAAAGATAAAATACATCCTAACCTGATTGGCGGTCAGCTTGTAGCAGACAACGTTGATATGAAATGGTTTGAATAATTAAAGGACGGTCAACGACCGTCCTTATTTTTTGGTTTGTTTTTCGTAAGAGTCACTCAGCCAATTTGTAAATGTTGCGTAGCCGAGAGCAGGGGAGAATGGTTATAATTATCGAAATGACGATAATTATAGTATTTATATTACGGTAGGGGTATTGCCTATATATTATCAGGTTTATTCAGTCAAGGTGTAAGGCTCTGATAATGTTGTGATAAAGAATGTTGCCAAGCTCATTGTCGGAAAGCCCCAAATCAAAAAGGTATTCCAAGTCATCCTGTTGCTTCCACATAGGATAATCTGTGCCGAAAATTACTTTATCCGTGCCGTATGCATTGATGATTTTCTTCGTTGTTTCCTTTGAGAGAGCGTAAAAGGATGAACAGGTGTCAACATAGAAGTTTTTATATTGTGAAAGAATGGGGTAAGCATCTTCCCACACAGACCAACCGCCAAAGTGAGCCCCTATTATTGTAAGGTTTGGGAACATTTTAAGGATTTTTTCCACTCTTTCGGGATTGGAGTTATCATATCTTGAGTCACCTGTGTGTAAAAGTACGGGCAGATTCTTTTTGTTACATATTTCAAAAATTTTGATAACCTTGGGGTCATCAACCTTGAAGTTCTGTATATCGGGGTGGAGCTTAACTCCGTGTAAACCAAGTTCTGTAAGATGTTCTGCTTCAGCTTCAAGCGTTTCACTGTCGGGGTGAAGTGAGCCCAGCCCAATAAATCTGTCAGGGTATGTTTTTACTTCACTCGCAATGTATGTGTTTATACTCTGCGCGTGGTGCGGAGTAGTGGCAACCGAGGTCACGATACACCTTTCAACTCCGGTTTCGTCACATTGTTTAATAAGGTTTTCTGCTGTACCCACAAAAGCACACCTGTCAATAATTCCTGCTTTGCTTATGCCATAAAATGTATCGATGCTGTCTGTGGCCTTTTTTGCTATTGCATAGGGGAAAATGTGGCAATGAGCATCAATTATTTTATATTTATTCATTTTTTTGCCTTCTTTGTAAAATGTAAAAGTCGGACCTTCACTGTATTTGTGAAACAGCCCGACTTTTTATTTGTCAATTATGCAGTTCAGTTGTTTTCCTTTTGCTGATTATATCTGTCAAGTGATTCCTCGCGCATTTTGTACTTGAGGATTTTACCTGCTGCATTCATGGGGAATTCGTTTACGAATAAGAAGTATTTTGGAACCTTGTGTTTTGCAATGGAAGCGTTACCGTATTCCTTCATTTCCTTTTCGTCGGCTGTTTCACCCTTGTGCAGGATAATCCAGGCACAGCATTCCTCACCGTACTGTTCATCGGGAACACCAACAACCTGAACGTCGCGTACCTTGGGATTTGTAAGGTAGAATTCTTCGATTTCACGGGGATAAAGGTTTTCGCCACCACGGATAATCATATCCTTGAGTCTGCCTGTAACCTTGTAATATCCGTCAGATGTTCTCATACAGATATCACCTGAATGGAGCCAACCGTCTTTGTCGATAGCCTGTGACGTTGCTTCGGGCATTTTGTAGTAGCCCTTCATAATATTAAAACCACGTGCAACAAATTCACCGCTCTGTCCGTCGGGGAGTTCGTCGCCTGTTTCGGGGTCGATGATTTTACATTCAACACCCGGGAAGGCACTACCAACAGTTTCGACACGGTGCTCAAGGTCTTCGTTTACTTCACCCATTGTACAACCGGGAGAAGCCTCTGTCTGACCGTAAACTGAAATGATTTCACGCATATTCATCTCAACGGATGCACGGCGCATAAGATCTGCGGGACAGTTTGCGCCCGCCATAATGCCTGTTCGCATATATGAGAAGTCAGTTTTTGCGAAGTCGGGATGGTTGAACATTGCAATAAACATTGTTGGAACACCGTTGAAGCAGGTAATACGCTCATCGTTTACACAAGCAAGGGATGACTTGGGTGAGAAATAGGGGATAGGGCAAAGTGTACCGCCGTGAGTCATCATAGAAGTCATTGAAAGTACCATTCCGAAGCAGTGGAACATAGGCACCTGAATCATCATTCGGTCAGCGGTAGATAAATCCATTCTGTCACCAATAGTCTTACCGTTGTTTACTATGTTTCGATGTGTAAGCATAACACCCTTGGGAAAGCCTGTTGTACCTGATGTGTACTGCATATTACATACGTCGTCAGGCTTTACAAGTGAAGCGCGTCTGCGTACCTCCTCACGGGGGATGAGGGTGGAGCGCGAAAGCATCTGTTCCCAGGTAAGACAGCCATCCATTTCAAAGCCGACTGTTACAACGTTGCGAAGGAAGGGGAGATTTTTTGAGTATAAGGGTGAGCCGGGCTCAAGGTCCTTTAGTTCAGGACAAAGCTCCTCGATAATCTCCTTGTAGTTGATATCCTTGCAAAATTCAATCATAACGAGAGTGTGAGTATCTGATTGTTTGAGAAGATATTCAATCTCGTGGATTTTGTAGGCGGTATTTACTGTAACGAGAACTGCACCGATTTTGGTTGTTGCCCAGAAGGTAACAAACCATTGCGGCACGTTGGTTGCCCAGATAGCAACGTGGTCGCCCGCCTTTACACCAAGTGAAATAAGAGCAGCGGCACACTCGTCAACGTCACGACGGAACTGCTCATAGGTTCTTGTGTAATCAAGAGTGGGATATTTGAAGGCATACTGGTCGGGATAGGTTTGGGCCATTGTGTCAAGCACATCGGAGGAGGTTGCCTCAATAACGTCGTACTTTTTCCAAACAAAGGTGCCTGTCTTATCACGGTTGTAGTATGCACGGTCATAAGACTTTTTCTCACGACCCAATGATGAAATATAGTTTGTGAAATGGGTGAGAACGATGTCGGCATCGCTGATTTCCTCGTTCCAGGCGGCACAGATAAAGCCCTCATAGTTAAGTGATGAAAGTGAGTTGAGCAATTTCTCTACCTCTAAATCACCTTCACCGATAAGAACGGTCTTGCCATCCTTCATATCACCGAGGCGCACGTATTTGATGTATGCACCGAGATTTTTGATGGTTGTTTCAGCTGTTTCCCCTGCATCGAAGTATGTGCCGCGCACATTCCAGGATGCACCAATAGCTGCAGATGCGAAGTGGTTGATAATGTCGATAACGTTTTCTGTCTTCGCAAGGTAGCCTACTGTTTCAAACAGAATATTAACGTCAGCTACTTCTGCGCGCTTGACAGCACCTGCCATTTTTTCATCCAATAGCTCAAAAGCTACATTTTTTTCTGAGCGGACAATAACGTTTTCGATGCCTGATGATGCAGCCATACTAACGTATTTCTCAACAAGCTCAGCGGTTGTATCCTCACTCTCAAGGGGAGCGGGCATACGAAGAGCTGAAACGGTAAGGTTTCTGTTTACAAGCTTTCTTTTTGCATCGGCAATACGGTCACGTCTTAAGATACTGTCGTGATGAGAGCTTCTTTCCTTTATGGCATCGTATATCTCGAAGCCCTCAAAACCGTAGTCGTAGGCATAGCGACAGATGTCGAGGAATGAGGCACGACTCACGTTCTTGGTCGAAAATACAATTTTCATTTTATGCCTCCTCAAATACGATTTTGTTTAATGCATTGATATATGCACGTATGCTTGCGGCAACGATATCGGTAGAGGTACCGTTACCTGAGTAAAGCTTTCCGTTGTTGCGGAGTCTTACAAGTGCAGAGCCGAGGGCTTCTTTACCCTCTGTAACTGACTGTACCTGGAAATCGTCGAGCTCGTAGTGGTGACCGATACACTGCTCAATTGCGCGGAAAACGGAGTCGATAGGACCGTCACCATTACTTACACCGCATATGATTTCGTCATTGCATTTAAGTGTAACTTGTGACATAGCACTTGACATATTGCTACTTGTGGTTGTGTAAGTTTCAAAGTGATAGGTTGAGGGAGCCTGCATTGCTGAGCTTGCAATAACTGCCTCAAATTCCTTGTAACCAACAGCACCTTTTTTATCACAAATTTTCTTGAGCACCTTGTGAACGTTACCAACGTCGGAGTCAGAAAGCTCATAGCCCAATACTGCGGCTGCCTGAGCAACCTGAGCAACAGTCGAATCAGAATCAATAAGAATCTTCTTGCCTTCACTTACTGATTTTTCGTTATCATAAGCATCGTGATTGATGCTTGATACCATATCGTCAATGCTTGCGTGAATCTTTGTGTTGTTAAGAGATATTTCTGCACCCATCTGTGCGCCGCAAGAATTCAATGCATCGGAGAGCTCACCCGTAAGGAGCACGTTTTTGCCTGCCATTGCACACTTAAGACCGTCAGCACCGCTCTTAATTGATGAGAATGCGGAGGCGACTGCCATATTGATACGGTCTGATACCTGAACGTAAACGGGGATGCTTACTGCATCCTTTACCTTTGCAACAAGCTCTGCGATGTCGTCGGGAGTTGAAGCGCCTGCATCATCACAGATTGTAACGACAGTTGCACCGTTTACTTCAGCTTCCTTGACGGCGGCAATGAGAAAATCTTCGTCAGCTCTTGTTGCATCGAGTGCAGAGAATTCTACGTCATCACAAAGTGTTTTTGATTCCTTGATGAGCTGTGTGATTTTTTCAAGCATTTTCGCTTGCTTTACGTGGTAGGTGTATTCCATCTGAATAGTTGAAACAGGGAGTTCAACCTGAAGGCGGGGCTTCGCGGCATCCTTAATGCACTCCCAGGCAACGGCAATATCGTCGTTGCTGAAGCCAACAGGGATTGCAAGAACAGCATTCTGAACGTTCTGTGCTATTGTTTTATATATTATTTTATCCTCGCGTGGGGATTTTACAGCGGGGAGTTCAATTACCTCTGCACCGATTTTATCTGCGCAGTTTGCGATAGCTGACTTTTCGCGGAAAAGCAATGATACGGCTCTGTCCTCTGAAATTTTCTTAAGTGTGATGTCTGAAATCCTGATTTTTTTCATTGTTGAAAACTCCTTTTCAAATTAGCTCTTTGCTTTGGGGGAGAAAACGAAAACCCGCCTCAAAGCTTTGGTTTGCTTTGAGACGGGTGTAAATAATTTAACACTCGCGGTACCACTCAAATTGCAGATTAATTCTGCCGCCTTATCGAAGTCTGACAACTTCTATGCACTTACGTAGCAAACACGGGGCGCCCTACACATTTTCACTTCAGGTTTCCTGCTCGGAAGGGAGAGGTACAAGCTCTATATAATCGGTTCACAGCAACCACCGACTCTCTGGATATATCCGTCCTGCCCATTCTTCTTCAACGCTTTAAATATTAAATTTTCTGTATTTTACTACGTCGAAACAACAATGTCAAGACCAAAAATCATTATTTTGAAAATTTATGACAGTTTTTGAGTTATACCATATAATATATTGGAATTCTCAGTGAAATCTTCCTGTTTTTGGCTTTTGTAAAAAATGATTTTTTTGCAATAAAACTATTGACAGATATTTTCATTTGTGCTAATCTTGTGTAAATTAAAAATATCACAAATAAAAGCTGTGACGAAGACGGCAGATAATTTCAACTTTCAGAGAGTCGGCGGTTGCTGTGAGCCGACAGTTCGATTTTTTCAAAAGCCCATCCCTTCTGAGCCGAAGTGCTGAACGATTTTTTCCATTAAGCTCCTTCCGAGAATGCTGCGTTAGTGCAACGGGTTGATAGACCTTGAGTGGCAATGTATATTGCAATTTGAGTGGTACCGCGGATATAATAAGTATTCGTCTCAAAGTGAAACTTTTGTTTCGTTTTGGGGCGTTTTTTGTTTTTTATTTGTGCGTTTTTGATTGTACTATTACATCTTTGAAAGGTGGAAGAAAAGTGGACAAATCATTATCAAACAAATTAGTTGAGGTTGCGGAGCGTATTTCCGAGCTTCGTGATATCTACGGTCTTAGCACCGGTGATATGGCAGAGAAGACAGGTGTTTCTCTTGAGGAATATCTTGCCTATGAAGAGGGCAGGGACGATATGCCCTTCTCATTTGTTCATAAATGCGCACTTGCATTCGGCGTTGAGCTTACGGACCTTCTTGAGGGTCAGAGTGCAAAGCTGACAACCTACAATGTTACCCGCAGAGGCAGAGGACAAACTACTGCCAACGAGGAAGGTATCCTTATTCAGAACCTTGCTCCAAAATTCAAAAATAAGCTTGCTAACCCTTATTGGGTTAAGTATGAATATTCACCCGAGCTTCAGACAAAGCCTATTGAGGTTACAACTCACTCAGGTCAGGAATTTGACCTTGTAATCAAGGGTGCTCTTAAGGTGCAGATTGGTGACCACGTTGAAGTTCTCCACGAGGGTGACAGCATCTTCTACAACAGCTCAATTCCCCATGGTATGATTGCTGTTGACGGAGAGGATTGCCTGTTCCTTGCAATGGTTATGGCAGAGGATGAAAGCCTCGCAGATTCACATATGAGCAATGTTAACGTTGGTAAGGCCTCTAAGGAAGAAAAGCTTATTTGTGACAAGTTTATCACAACATCAGTTGATGATAATGGTGTTTGCAACGGTATCGAATTCCACAATGAAGATAAATTTAACTTTGCATTTGATGTTGTTGATGAAATCGGCAGAAACTATCCTGATAAGCTTGCAATGCTTCATATTGCAAACGATATGGCAGAGCGCAGATTTACTTTCAAGGAAATCAAGGAATATTCAAGCCAGGCGGCAAACTACTTTAAATCTCTCGGTATCAAGAAGGGCGACAGAGTTCTCCTCGTTCTTAAAAGACACTATCAGTTCTGGTTTGCCATCCTCGGTCTTCACAAGCTGGGCGCAGTTGCTATTCCTGCAACAAATCAGCTTGTAACACACGACTATGAATACCGCTTCAATGCCGCAGGTGTCAGCGCAGTTGTTGTTACCGGAGAAGGCAAGGTAACTGATTATATTGACGAGGCACAGAAAAATTGTCCCACACTTAAAACAAAGATTGTTTGTAACGGTGCTAAGGATGGTTGGCATAATTTTGACGAAGAGTTCGGTCTCTTCTCACGTCGTTTCGTTCGTGACGACGACAGTCCCTGTGGTGATGACCCGATGATAATGTTCTTTACTTCAGGTACAACGGGCTATCCCAAGATTGCAACCCACAGCCACAAATATCCTCTTGGTCACTTTATCACAGCCAAATATTGGCACTGTGTACAGCGTGACGGTATTCACTTCACAATTTCCGAAACAGGCTGGGGTAAAGCTCTTTGGGGCAAGCTCTATGGTCAATGGCTTTGCGAGGGCGGAGTTTTCGTTTACGACTTTGACCGCTTCGATGCTTCAAAGATTCTGCCTATGTTTGAGAAATATAATATCACAACCTTCTGTGCACCTCCCACAATGTACCGTATGCTCATAAAGCAGGATATTTCGCAGTATGACCT
>JAZNLJ010000118.1:0-30850 GCA_045579005.1 Acutalibacteraceae bacterium
TCAGCAGCAACCTTTGAAGAGAGAGCAGACTTCATAGCGAGTCTTCTAACCTTCTTGTTGATGGAGATGCCATATGTGCGAGGCTTGGGACCGAGAGCGATACCACCGTGATACCACTGAGGAGCACGAGTTGAACCCTGTCTTGCACGGCCTGTTCCTTTCTGACGCCACGGTTTCTTACCGCCGCCGCTAACCTCGGAACGAGTCTTTGTGGACTGAGTGCCCTGACGCTGATTTGCCAAATAGCCAACAACAACAAGGTGCATAGCTGACATATTGGGCTCGATGCTGAAGATAGAATCGTTAAGCTCGATGTCAGAAACCTTCTTGCCTGCCATATCAAGTACTGATAATTTACTCATCTGTTACACTCCTTCCTTAAGCTTTCTTTACGCTGTCAGCGATAACAACGATGCCGCCCTTAGGTCCGGGAATGGAGCCCTTGATAGCGATGAGGTTGTTTTCACTGTCAACCTTAACTACGCTGAGATTCTGAACAGTTACACGCTCTGAACCGAGGTGACCTGCCATCTTCTTTCCCTTGTAAACACGAGAAGGGTCAGAACACATACCGAGAGAACCACCATGTCTTGATACAGGACCTGTACCATGAGACTCTTTGAGTCTTGAGAAGTTCCAGCGCTTGATTACGCCTGCGGTACCCTTACCTTTGCTTGTGCCTACAACGTCAACATACTCACCTGCAGCAAAGATGTCTGCCTTGAGAATGTCGCCAACATTGAGTGAAGAAGTATCAGCGAGTCTGAACTCTTTGAGTACTCTCTTCGGTGCGACATCAGCCTTTTTGAAGTGACCTGCCATAGGCTTGTTCACTCTGCTGACCTTCTTGTCGCCGTAACCGATTTGTACAGCTTCATAGCCGTCGTTTTCAGTTGTCTTTTTCTGAACAACTGCGCAAGGACCAGCTTCGATTACTGTTACGGGAATCATATTACCCTTTTCATCGAAGATCTGAGTCATGCCGATCTTTTTTCCGATAAGACCTTTTTTCATTTTGAATTCCTCCTGTCAGATTATTGGTTGAGTTTCCTCAACATGACCTGCAACCTATATATAATAGGTATATTTAAAATTAAGCTTTATATCGGATTAAAGCTTAATCTCAAAATCAACACCGGCGGGGAGCTCAAGACCTGTAAGAGCTTCAACAGTTTTGTTTGAAGGTCTGAGAATGTCAATGAGTCTCTTGTGTGTGTGCTGCTCGAACTGCTCACGAGAGTCTTTGTACTTGTGAACCGCACGAAGCACTGTGATAACCTCTTTCTCTGTGGGGAGCGGAATGGGACCTGAAACCTGAGCGCCTGTACGCTTTGCTGTTTCAACGATCTTCTCTGCTGCCTTGTCAACGAGATTGTGGTCGTAACCTTTAAGTCTGATTCTGATTTTTTCCTTAACTGCCATTTGTAACGCCTCCTAATTTTTTTGGCGGGCTGCGTAAGAATTAACAACTCTCCCGGGCTTATCGCCCATTCCATTTAAAAACCGGAATGAACTTCCGGGATAAACTTACGCTCCGAAACAATCCGAAATCCGCAGTTAAGGACGGAAAACGGTTTGTTAGTCGGTATTTGATCGCCCGGTTTTAAATCGGACATACTCCGCGGAAATTCCCTGCCTCAGAGGGCAGCCACCTCCCGCATCATCGCATATCTGCTCGCGTCAGGGCATAAAAAGATAGGGACACGCCCTTCGCGCGCCCTATCATAATAACACAATCATTTCCATAATGCAAGAGTTTTTTGGTATTTTTTTAAGAATTTTTCCAACTTTTTTTGTTGCAATGTTACAAGTCGTTTTTACCAAATAAAACAGCAATAAATCGTCATTCCGACGAAAATGATTCTTTTAGTTTTTCAATCCCGTAAAATAATCGGGATATTGCTCCATAACTACTGTTTTAATCATACTTATACTTACAAGACCCTCTGCATAAGAAACACCTACGTTTCCGGTATCCTTACCTGTTGCAATCTTCACTCCCCCGCTTTTATCTATCAGATAAACCTTGTTGAGTGTATCGGGACTCTTTATAAAGTTTCCGCTTGAATCAGTTTTACCACTGAATTCAAGCACGAAGTTATTTCCGGTATCAGGCTCACTGTAAATAGCCACGAGCAAATCGCTATCAACCCCATAATCCTGAGAAATTTTCTTGATATACTTATTTTCAAAGTGGTCCGAAAGAATATTCTCACCATTTGGAGAAAGCTTTTCATAATACTCTACCGCCTGGTTCTTCGTTGTTTTTTCAACATTAGCTTCAGACTGGCTCTGTAACGTAGTTGAAGCACCCTGGCCCACTACCTGTCCGCCATTACCCGTCACAACTGTTCCTGCGGTCTGGTCAGACCCGAAACCCAAATCAACTGACTCATCCTGTTCATCGGATGGTACTGCAACAAACTGCTGAGAAGTCAACTCGTAAGCAAGAGTCTGAGTAAGATTAGCCTTATTATCAATATTCTTATAAATGACACCGCCCAGAGCGATGGTAATTACTATTGCACCAATAATAACGGCTGCGCCTAAAACAATGATAAGCTTTTTGTTGCCTATGTTATTTTCTTCCGCCAAATCATTTTTTAGGTTGTTTTCGTTATTCACAATGACACCTCAATTTCTCTTTACTCTATATATTATAATAGGTATAGTAATAATTCATTCCGCACCATACCCCTCAATAAATTCAACGAGAAAGAGTGTGGTCTCCCACACTCTTTCTTAGTGAAAACTATTGCAATAATTCACACTTAAACAAGTGCGTGGTCGCTTAATTTAAGCGATAGTCTCTGTTGTTTCTGCAACTGCGGGAGCAAAATCTGCAAAGCCTTTAAGTACAGAACCGATGATGGGGAAGTCAACGATAGCTGCAAGAGTGCCTTCGTAGCCAACAACGTTACCCTCAGCATCAACAACGGGCTTTACAAGAGTGTGAATTGCGTCAGCAATTTCCTTCACGTCAAGACCATAGTTTGCAAGAAGCTGCCAAATAGAATCTAACATTAGTTTGTCCTCCTTTCCACCTATTCTTATCGTTATATTACCACATATTATTGAAATCTTTTTTCTTTTTTGGAATTATGTTGATATTTTTTTACAATTTTGTAATATATTTTTTCCTGTCAGGAAAATATTCTGCATCATTCAATATACATTGAGGGTTTATAATCGACGCTTTTCTGACAACGTCAATATCTATCATCTCAGGATAACGTTCAATATAAAAAGACATATTTGTATTACGAAGGTTTATTCTGTGAGCATCTGAGCCTATAAAATCAACAAAGCCACCGTTTATCATATCACAGGAAAGCCTCATTTCTTTTTCACCGAAGGCTCCTGCAGGAGAGCCTGCATTTATCTGAAAGAGCACGCCCATATCTGACAATCTGTTTATACATACCGGATCATCCTGAACAAAGCCATATCTCTCAGGATGGGCAATAATCGGCACAAGACCAAAGGATTTAAGATATTTGCACCAGGAAACCACATCCTCTTCCGTTGTCTTTCGAAAGCTGAACTCTATCAGAATATATCTGGAGCCGTTAAGAGTGTATGGTTTAAAGTGTCTGATATTGAATATTTCGTCGTCACAAAGTATCTCGAAGCCTTTTTTAATTACAATTGAGGAATCGTGTTCACCCAGGGCTTCCTCAAGTATATACGCCTTTTCTTCACGCTTATCATAAAGCGACTCGGCATTGTCCCAGTACATCAGATGAGGTGTAAGAAAGAGAATTCCCGTACCGCTATCCTCTGCGCAGAAGCACATATCCATAGTTTCATCAAAGCTTCTTGAACCATCATCCATACCCCACAAGGTATGGGAATGAATATCAATCATATTATCAAACATTTTTTACCTCTGAAGATTCAATTTCGGAAATTTCATCGTTCTTACCAAGATGTGCACCAATAATACCTTCATCAAGCATCATTTTTATCACAATTACCGTGAGAGGTAACAATACCACACCGAGGGCACCAAATACTCTTGCACCAAGGAACATAGCCATAATTGTAACAATTGAAGGAAGCCCCACCTGATTTGCAACAAGCTTGGGTTCTATCGCCTGACGCAGAACTGTAATAACCGCATAAAGAACAATAAGACCAATCCCCAGACCGATATTACCTGTGATAATAGAATAAATTGCCCAGGGAATCATTACCGTACCCGTACCAAGCACAGGGACAATATCGACAATACAGGTCACGAAAGCGATTATAGCAATATAACCTCCATCATATATACCGATGAGGCGCATAAGATTGAGTCCGAGGAAAACCTCTGTGAATGTAATGAGCATAAGAGTGACATAAGCCTTTATGAGCTTACCCACACCCTTGGTTATGGTTCTCTTAGTCTCGATTATCTTCTTACCTCTTTCCTCGGAACAGAACTTCAGAATCATATCACGGATAATATCGTATTCCGCTGTCATAAACACACAAGAAATAATAGTAACAACAAAGCCTACGATAACGGAAGGAATACCTTTAACAACGCTCCACGCACCGCTGAGAGGAGCAGAAAGAACACTCGGATCAAAACTCACTGCTGCTTCGTTACCAGACATATTACTGAAGAACTTCTCGACATACTCGGTTGCGGTAACTCCCAGACCTTTAGGTAACCTCAGGAGAAGATTGTTTACAAACCCCTTTACAACCTGAACAAAATCATCCACAGATTTAAACTCTGCAAGTATATGAGTTACCAAATCTTTGATTTCTCTGCCAAGAGAGGTTGCAAGAGCAACTATTGCACTTACAACAACTGTTACTATAAGTAAAACCAGAATCATAGAAACAACACCATGAGCCTTCAGCTTCAGTTTTTTGCTGATTGCTCTTACAGGGGGCTGAAGTATAACAGCCAACGTACCTGCAAATAAGAAAGGGAAAAGATAGCCAAGTGCATAATTCACTAAAAAATAAAACAAAGCAAATATTATGCCGAAATATATGAAGTTAATAATAAACTTTCTTCTGTGTTCTGTAACGTTATTCATAAATCGCGCCCCCTTAAAGAATATACGCTTACTTATCTTATTATTTTAAACTATAAATACCAAGAATACAATAAAAATAAAAAAATTTTTATTAATATTCATTTTTCTCTTTATTATCTTGAAGTTTTATGCTAAAATAAGTGGGTATATATTGTAGACTCCGGAGGAATGGATATGCAAATTGCAATTATGGGTTTCGGCACAATCGGTTCCGGTGTAGCCGAGCTCCTCTTAAAAAACCAGAAAAGTATTGTTGCCAAGAGTGGACAAACCTCTCTTGACATCAAATATATTCTTGACATACGTGATTTTTCAAAGCACGAGTTAGGCAAATATTTCACCACGAATTTCAACGATATTCTTAACGATACTTCCGTAGGAATCGTTGTTGAATGTATGGGTGGTACAGAGCCTGCTTATGAATATGTTTCAAAGTGCCTTATGGCAGGTAAAAGCGTTGTTTCTTCAAACAAAGAGCTTGTTGCCGCTAAGGGCTATGAGCTTCTTGAGCTTGCTAAGGAAAACAACGTAAACTTCCTTTTCGAAGCAAGTGTTGGTGGCGGTATTCCAATTATCAGACCCATCAGCCAATGTCTTGCCGCAAATGAAATTTGTGAAATCGCAGGTATTCTCAACGGCACAACAAATTTCATTCTCACAATGATGATCAATGAAGGTATGACCTTTGATGCAGCCCTTAAGCTTGCTCAGGTTAACGGCTATGCAGAACGCGATCCTTCCGCAGATATTCTCGGTCACGATGCTGCACGCAAGATTTGTATTCTCGCCTCACTCTGCTTCGGCAAACACGTTTATCCTGATTTTGTCGAAACAGACGGTATTACTGAAATCACTTCAGAGGACGTAGCTTATGCCAAAAACTGGGGCGGTGTAATCAAACTTATCGGCAGAGCTGTACAGAATGACAGCGGAAAAATCAGTGCAACTGTTGGTCCCTGTCTTATCCAGAATCATAGTCAGCTCGCTTCCGTTGACGACGTATTCAACGCCATCCTTGTAAGAGGTGACGCTATCGGCGACGTAGTATTCTACGGTAAGGGTGCAGGCAAGCTTCCCACTGCAAGTGCGGTTGTTGCTGATGTTATCGACTGTGCAAGACATTCAACAAAGCGCAAAGCCTTTGGTTGGGGGCCTGCAGAGGACAATTATGTTATTGATCCTATGCTTCAGAGTGGTGCCCTTTACGTACGCGCTGAAACAGATGACTACATAACAGCATTCAACGAAGTAAACAAAGTATTTGAGGCACCTCATATTCTTCACAGAGATGACGAGCCCAAAACAGAGATTGCATTTGTAACTCCTGTTATGCGCGAAAAAGAGGCTCGTGCCGCTATTGAAAAGCTACCCATTGACGTAAAAACCGTTCTTAGAGTATTAGACTATTAATTGACATCGAAAGGATTGAGCACAATGGCTCTCTGTCCCAAGTGTTACGGCATACTTAACTTTTGGAATGTTAAAGCCGAGTGCCCATACTGTGGCACAAACATACCAAACTACAATTGGGAAGAACGACTTGATGATGATGCTGCTAACGCAGAAGTTGCCTGGAAAAAATTCAGAAGATTCACAAGCAACCTCAAAAGTGCATTGTTCGGTAGCAAAATAAGAATTATTCGTTTTATATGCACCTTCATTCCCCTGGTAGCTTTGGTTTTACCTCTGGCAAATTACACACTAAACATACCGTTCGTGAATTCCTCAGCACAAAACATGACACTGCTTGATTTTACGCTGAATACCTTATTAACGCTTAATTATGGTTCACTTTTAGGATTTGCAGGCTCTCCTACCCTGGGTGCACCTGTATTGATGCTGATGATTGCCGTGCTCTGCTTGTATCTTGCAGTTGTTTTTGGTGTGTTAAACTTTATATTTGTACTCATCAAAGCACCATCTCTTAAAGCGGGAGCAAACATCGTTCTCTGTGTTGGCTCTGATATCTGTTTCATCGGTGCCGGTGTGTTATTCACGATTGCTACCTCATTAGCATCCGATATCTCCGCATCATTTATAAGTGGCTCTGTTCAATACGGGTTATTTGTTGGCATTGCATTATTTACACTTAACGTTGTGCTCAACACAATAATCAACAAATCATTTAAAAAACAACGAATTGAACAGCTAAACGAAGAATAAGACAAAACCTCGTGTGACTTATCACACGAGGTTCTCTTTTTGTTAATATGTTATTCTGTAATTTCAGATGTACAATGTGGACAACGAGTTGCATCAATGCTGATTTCCGACTTACAGAAGGGACATTCCTTTGTTGTAGGAGCAACGGGAGATTCTTCCTTCTTACCTGCTTCCCTGATTTTGTTGATAACCTTAACCATAAGGAAAATAACAAATGCAGTGATAATGAAATCAATTACGCCCTGGATAAAGATACCGTAGTTAATTGTTGCGGCACCTGCCTCCTGTGCTGCAGCAAGAGTTGCGTATTCCTTGCCGTCAAGCGCATAAAACAAATCTGTAAATGCAATATTTTTTGTAAGAACTGAAATTGCAGGTGTGATGATATTCTCAACAAGACTCTTAACGATACCGGAAAAAGCACCACCGATAATAACACCTACTGCAAGGTCAATTACATTACCTTGAGCAATGAATTTTTTGAATTCGCTGAAAAACTTTTTCATAATCTTCTCCTTTTTAATAATTATTTAGACACAGTATACCATATTATTCAAAAATATCAATATTTTTTTGAAAGAAAAGTCATTGATAAATACACCCTATTGTAGTATAATCCACCTGTTAGGAGATGATTTCTTGATTTTAACAGCCGATATAGGAAACACAAATATCACACTCGGTCTTTTCGATGGTGATGACATTGTCTTCATTTCTCGCCTTGCGACACAACGCCACAGAACACCCGAGCAATACGCAATTGAGCTCAATGCCGTTTTTGAACTCGAAAAGATTGACAAAGCCGATATTGAGGGGGCAATTATAAGCTCTGTTGTGCCCGAGCTTACACGAGTTTTTAAAACCGCGATTGTAAAAGTAACAGGTTGCGATGTGCTCATTGTTGCTGCGGGAATCAAAACCGGACTCAAAATCAACACTGATAATCCAAAGGAAGTTGGTGCAGACCTTGTTGCGGGTGCAGTAGGCGCAGTTAATCAATACCCTCTTCCATGCCTTGTAATGGATTTGGGCACTGCAACAAAGATTTCTGTTATCGACGAAAATGGCGTTTTTGCAGGCTGCACAATCGCACCCGGAATCGGCATTTCACTGGATGCTCTCTCAATGAGAACGTCACAGCTTCCTACAATTGAATTATCCGCACCTGAACACGCTATCGGAACCAACACAATTGAATGTATCCGTTCAGGAACTGTTCTCGGCAACGCCGCTATGCTCGATGGTATGGCAGACAGACTGGAAAGAGAATTGGGTACTCCCATCAAATCTTTAGTTGCAACAGGCGGTCTTGCAAAGGAAATTGTGGCTTGTTGTGAAAAAGACATCATCTTCAATAAAGACCTTATCTTACAGGGACTTCTTACAATATACAGAAAAAACAGGTAACTAAACAGCACTGTATCTCAACAGAGAATAGTAGCAAAGGAGTTTATCTATGAAAAAGAAACAAAAGCTTGTTTACCTTGTAATGTGCGCCTTATTTGCGGCATTGATAGTCGTAATGACATTCACACCGTACCTTGGCTACATTACCGTTGGTGTAATTGAAATCACCACACTTCACATTGTAGTTATATTCGCATCGACCGTCCTGGGCTGCAAATACGGAGCAATTATCGGTGGTGTCTGGGGATTGACCTGTATAATCAGAGCTTTTCAAATGGGCTTCATCCCCTTCCAGAATCCTATGGTATCACTTATACCCCGCATCATAGTAGGGCTTATGGCAGGACTCGTATTTTTCCTGTTATCCAAAGCCAAGTGCCCCAAAGCAATTTCGTTGAGCATTTCAGCTTTTATGGGAACACTTACAAACACAGTACTTGTATTGAGTATGTTAAAGGTTTTCGGTGGATTTGAGGTTCTCTTCGGCGAAGCCGCAAAAACGCTTGACGTAATCATTGCAACACTTATCGGCACAAACGGAATTATTGAAATGGTTGCCGCTGTCATATTGGTACCCATCCTTTATATGGCAACGGAAAAGTATTTCAAAAAAGCACTGGCAAAATAAATATATTATCCAATCCTGTTTTTTCTTTAGTATATAAAAATCACCCGTTCGGAATTACCGAACGGGTTTGTTGTTTGTGTTATTTGTCAATATATTTTGTCAGTACATACCCTTCGTAATATTGACCATTCAAATAAGCACCAACAAAACAATAGTCATTCGCATCATTCAATTCGGCAAAGACAAGCTCCGTGCCTTCGGGCAAGGTCACAATCAAATCCGCGTACGATGATGCCTTGCTACGGACGTTAACGCCCTTACTTTCAGGTGTGTTATAAGATATATAATATCCTGATAAACCATTAAACTCATTCCACGAACCATCATCAGGCTCGTCACCTCTGCCATCATCACCGAGTCCACCTACACCCGATATATATTTGGCGAGAATATATCCTGTGTAGTATTTACCGGCAATATTTACGCTTACCCCAACGTAAGAATCACCAAATACAGTTGTTGTTTCCACCAAGGTCACCCACGTACCCTCGGGCAACGTAACGAGCACCCTTGAGCCGGCATCGTTGTTTGCTCTGAGATTCACACCCGCGTGACCCGGAGTATCATAAGAAACATACCCATTAGCTCCCGAAACGAAGGAATATGCTGTCTGTGAGGAACTAACCACAGGTGCTTGTGTGTTTTTATAGTCTTCGTTATTCGATTGGGTACTCTCAACTTTCTGAACAATATTCTGATTATTCTGAACGATTACAGTTGTCACGTTCTCCTGCACAGCTACTTCAACCGGTGATTCTGTATCATTATTAACAACAAGCACAAAGGTAATGCAGAACAAGCATACCAAAACTATTACACACAACATCACAACTACAAGGGTTTTGTTTGTGTCCTTCTTCGGGCTTTTCGTTAACGGTTCATCCGTAAACTCTCCGCAACGAGGACAACGTATTTCTTTTTTCTCATCTATGGGCATTCCGCAATGCTTACAATATGCCATATTATTCTCTCCATTTTTTTCAAAAGAGTCCTCCGCTCTGCGGAAGACTCTTCAACACTCTTATTGAATGACTGTCTCTGCGCTCGAATCAGGTGTTGTCCCTTCTTCCGCAACAATTGATTCGCTTACTAATTCTTCAATCACAGATGAATTTGTAACGTCAGTCTCAAAATACTGATACGGCTTGTATGAAACAGCTGCACAGATTGCTTCACTGTCTGCAACTGCAGTTGAGGGATCTGATGCCTCAAAAAGAATTTTATAAAGGTTATTGTTATTTACAAAGAAGTACATAACATTCATACCATCTGCAGTTTTAAAAGTAAATCTTACAACCTTATCACAATCTTCACCGAGGTCATAATCTTCTTCCCAGGTAACTGTTGCTTCACTTAAACCTGAGAACTTTTTGTAAGTATCGATATTGGATTTGTAATAGTCATCATAAGACTCATCAACTGCTGTAATAGAAACTCTCTGATTTTTCTTCTCGTTAATAAATGAACCACTCTTTGATGAGTCAACCGTCCATCCTTCCGGAAGAGTAATACTATAACCATAGTATTCAGCTTTATTATCTTCAAAAATAGGCACAAACTGCTGAGCCTGTGACACAGCCTCGCCAGCAGAATTAGTTACAACCTTACCGTCCTCATCGGTAACATAAACAAGGAACTCACCGTCAGGAGTATACACACGGTTACCGTCTTCATCTGTAACGAAGTTGTACTCGGTAGCATCGCCATAAATCCTGGTAGTGTCATCTTCCTCTTCATTTTTGTTTTTATTGCATGCAGCAAAAATGCACACAAATAACATTGTTGCAACAAGCAATGCTGCAATTATTTTCTTACTCAAGGGAATTACCTCCGTTTTATGCAACTGTTGTAGCAACAGTTGTTTCTGCTACAGCAACAGTTGTCGCCTCTGTAGCTGTTTCAAGGGGACTTGTGGGAAGCTCTGTTTCCCATTTGATGTCAAAATTCGCTTTGTCCTCAAGTGTAAATAACACGCTGACTGCACCAAGTTCTTCATAGGTGCCTGCGCCTGTCATATCAGCAACTACGTTTGCAGACTTGAAATAATTAATATTTGTGATTTCATTTGTAAGTCTGTCTACTGTAGCTGTAATCTTGCATCCACTGTAACCAACAGAATAGTCATTGAGTTTAAGATAAGCACTTGTCTTCGCAAGCTCATCTGAAGCAAGAACGACATCCTTATCACGGAGCTCGAATGCCTTTGCAAGTGATGTTGTGTCGCCGCCTGCCTCAACATCATTAAAAGCGATTGTGATATAGTAAATATCACCAACCTCTTTAATTGTTGCATAATCAATATCGTCAACTGTAAGCGCACTTACCCATGACTCACCCTTAACGAAGAGATACTCTGAATTGTCTTCGCCCATCGTAACGTCACCGGATACGTCACGGATATCTTCAAGCATCATATCCTTAAGGCCTGCTGCCGCACCATTGATAGCATCAAACTCTGCAGGGATTTCCTCAGCGTCCTCAGAACCCTTGGAAGTTATTTTAATTGAGTCGTCAGGAACATTCATTTCATATCTGTATGAAACTGCAGGCTTTGACTCTTTGAGCCCGTTCACAAGACTGTTAAAGTAATTAAGAACTTCTTCGCTTGTGTTACCTACAGGTGTTGCGCTCTCGGTATAAACTGCCGCTTCAGTTGAGAAAACTTCGCTTTCCTCTGCTGTGTCAGAAGAACCGCAGGCTGTTAAGGAAACAAGCAAAGCGCTGATAAGTAAAATGGCTGTTAAAACTGAACAAATACGTTTCATTAAGGTTTTACCCCTTTCGATATTCTGAGTAAACCCGATAAATATCGAATTTACTATTATTCACTTTGCAATTATATCACAAAAAAACAATATATAACAGTTATTTTTTACTTTTTTTCATATTTGTATAAAAAGCACAAATTAGTATGGTTACTTTTGTATCTAACAACTAAATTATTTTTAATAATAATACCTTACAGCGTTGACTTTTTGAATGCATTAATTTATAATAATAAAATGGATAAAAAGAGAGGTGTCTTTTATGGCAGATAATAACAATATCGACCTTCTTGAACCATTGAACTTAGAGATTGACGATATCCCCCAGCTTCAAAGGAAAAGAAAAGTCGATATCCCCAGCAAAAAAGAAATGAGACTAAGAGAAATTCAGGCAAAGCGTTTTCTTTGCTTTATGCTTGCGTTTGTGGTTGTCTTTGTTGCGGTTGTGTGCATCTTTGCTAATCACAACAACAAGGAATATCTTGCGCAGAAGGACCTTGAAGCTGCACAGAATGCACAGGCACTCAACGAAATCGACGTTACAGCAACTGCAGCACCTGCCACACAGGCACCCAAACAGGAGCAGGCAGGCGCCATTGTAAAAATCACAACAACCGAGCCTGTTTCAACTACAGTTGCTTCTACGGAAGCAACCACCCTTCCCGTTTTGACTGCACCTGTTACACAGGCACAGAACAACGGCGCGGTAGGTACTATTGATAACCCTGTTATTGTTACAGATTGCAACTTTTCAACTGCGGTTGTTAACAGAAATTATCGTATTCCCTCAAGCTATGACCCCGACCTTGTTTATGTTTGCGGAAGCGGCGAAAGACTTCAGCGCGAGGTTGCCGCACAGTACGAAGCGATGTACAACGCGGGTAAGGCAGACGGTGTTACACTCACGCCCTGCTCAGGTTACCGTTCATACAGCACACAGGAAACTCTCTACAACAGAAAAGTTGACCTGTTCACAAGCCAGGGCTATGCTTATGATGAAGCAAGAGTTCAGGCAGCAACAATCGTTATGATTCCTGGCTCCTCCGAGCACAATCTCGGCTACGCAATGGATATTGTTTGTGTTGAAGAATGGTTTGAAACCACAGCCGAATTCAGATGGCTTATGGAGCACGCGGCTGATTACGGCTTTATCCTTAGATATCCTAAAGACAAGCAGGATATTACAAAGGTTATTTATGAGCCCTGGCACTGGCGTTATGTTGGTGTTGAAACAGCAAAAGCAATCAAGGCAAGCGGTCTTGTTATGGAAGAATATTACGGGAAGTCAGCACAATGATCGGAATTAAAGTTGAAAAAGCCCACGGTGAATACGACCCCGGCACGAGTAAGTTTTTCGGTTCCCCTACTATGCCGGAGGAGTGGCTCTCTGACGGAACCATCGGTGACGAAGATTTCTTCTTCTGCCAGTTAAGATTATCAGAATTCAAATCCTACGATAAAGATGGCATTCTGCCCATGAAGGGATTTATATATATTTTTCTCACTTTTGAAGATGGAAGATTTATCCCCAACATCCGATATGCACCCAATGAACCCGATACACTTATTGACGATTTCAATGCGGGATTCGATTTTCTTGGTGACACCGAGGCAGAATATTCCATTGATTTCTACGACACGGACTCTGCCGATGACGGCACAAGATTACTTGTAACCAAGGGTGACAAAACGGTATTACTGCAATACGACCCTCTCGATGATAATATGCCTTCTTTCCTTGCGGATACCGAAAAACTGGCATATATCACCCTTGATACAAAAGCACTGAAAAATCTCGATTTTTTAAACGCCGAATTCACAATATCATAACAAAACGCGTTCAGTAAAAGTACTGAACGCGTTTTATTATATGTATAAATTATGCTTCGTCATTAAGTATAAGCTCAGGATTCTTGAAGAACTCTTCCATCTTTGTAAGGAAGGGTCTTACCTCACCGAAGTCAAGTGCTCTATGGTCGAAAACAATATTAATGGGAAGAACTGTTCTGATTTCCACCTTGTCTTCACCGTTTTCATCTGTAATAACCATAGGTTTCTTTTGAAGTGTGCCGATACCGATAACACAAACCTGCGGAGGAATAATCATAAGCATTGCAACCTCACCGGAAAGTCCGCGTGTGTCTGCACCTACGTTAGATACTGTGATTGTACCCTGCTTAAGGTCTGCTCTTGTGATTTTCTCTGTATCGGGAATAGCCTTGTAAGCTTTTTTCTCGGCACCCTTAAGGCGAACAATTCTGTGACGCTTGTTTGAGTTAGCACCGTAAAGTCTCTTTATAGCACGGATAATATGACCGCTTTTCAGTTTGTCGAGTGTATCGTGGAAAGCTACTGAATAGAGTGCTTCAACAAGGTTTGTCTTTTCAAGGCGGCGGTTGATATCTGCCTGATATTCTGCAATTTCCTTGAGAGTTTTGTTACCCATATCCTTCATTGTGATGGTCATCATATTGCCATCAGGAAGAATCCACGGAACAGAAATATCGATATTGTCGAACTCCGTAACCTTACCGCGTACAAGACCCTTTTCATAATGGATGTGAGCATTGATCATAGGATCAACTTCAATAGCTTCGGCAATAGCCTTAAGAAGAACTGCATTGAGAGTAATCTTAGCGCCTTCACCGGTGTTTTTCTCTGCGCTAAATTTCTTGAAAGCTTCCATGAATTTCGTAACGTCAGGTTCATATTGATAACTAACGTGGGGAATGTTCTGCCAGCTCTCAGTACACATATTTGCAACGATTTTTCTCTGAATTCCGAATCTGGTGATACTTTTAACTGCCATAGTTATTTCCTTTCAAAAAAATTCTGCTTTTATTTTGTTTCACTGTATTAAACTTGTTCAAGGCTCAAACCGACATAAGCACTATGCCGAATTTCGCTATTATGATTATAGCAAACCGCAAGGTGAATGTCAATTCACTTTTCGTTTTTTTCAACACAAAACAGAAAAATTGTTACTTTACACAAATATAAATGCTTTATATTGTGAATTTAGCATTAAACTCGCTTCTTCATATTAATAAACTGTTAATTTTTTAAAATGGTTATTTCGTCGCACTTGATTATAAAACAATTAATATGGTATAATGTGAGTTAATAATTAAAAGGATATTCGGAGAGCACTATGGAAGTGTTAAACAAAGTTCTTTACAAGCTTCACATAAAAAAAAGACCTCGCCCCAAACGTGAAAAGGGCGAGTTGTTCCCACCTGCCGTCAAAGATGCTATTGAAGGCTCAGGTATTGATGTAACAAACGTAATTTACGGCTTCAAGTCAAATATGAGTGGGGCGGAGCAATTTGGTGACTGCTACATTTTCTTCACCGAAGAAAAGCTCTATACCATTGCCTTTGACGATCCGCCACCCCCACCCAAAAAGGGCAAGAAAATGCCCGATATAAAACCGGTTATCAATAGAATCACGGCAATCCCCCTCACCGACGCCGACGAGATGTTCTGCGAACAATATCTTGCAACAGGTCAGTTGACCTACACTAAGAACGGTGAATATTACTCCTTGGGCTATTTCCCTATTGGTACTCTGGAAAAGGCGGATAATTTCCGAAAAATTTACAATTCCTTCAAGGAAGGTAACGACTACGAGCAGTATTTATCCACCGCTACAGGCAACACCTGTGCAAAGTGCGGTGAGCCCATTCCCAAGGGCTTGAAATACTGCAAAGACTGTGTTGATCGTTCATCTACAATCAAACGTCTTTTCTCTTTCTTCGGGGAAGTAAAGGGCAAAATGATTTTTATGATTTGTGCCGTTGTGTTCAGCTCCTGTATCTCACTTGCTATTCCTAAATTCAGCACACAGAAGCTGTATGACGAGGTTCTCAACGCAGGTAACGGTGCACCCTACGAGGTACTTCTCAAGGCTTTATTCTCCATAGTGCTTACTATGGCAGCACTCAAAATTTCGCAACAACTTTTCACTTTATTTTACCAATACATCGTTGCAGGCATATTACCCGACGTAGTTTATGGAATAAAATTAAAAATTTTCAAGGCTATGCAACGTCTTTCGGTTGGTTTTTACACTCATAAACAGACAGGCTCGCTTATGGAGCGTGTAACACGTGACTCCAACAACATTTATTGGTTCTTTGTTGACGGATTTCCGTACCTTATAGCAAACCTTATAACGGTTATCGGCATACTTGTTATTATGTTCATAACAAGCACTAAACTCACCCTTATGATTCTTGGTGCGGCAAGTATAATATTTGTTGTATACCCCCTTATCAACAAGCATTTCCGCAAGCTTCACCACAAGGTATGGGTTCAGTATTCAAAGATGAGTTCAAAGGTAAGCGACAACATCAACGGTCACCGTATTATTAAGGCATTTTCAAAAGAAAATGACGAGCTTTCTCAGTTTTCAAAGTTGAGCACGAAGCTCTATGATGCAGAGATTAGCGTAACAGACGTTGAAAGCACAGTATTTCCTTTGCTATCAATAATCATCTACATTCTTTCCGCAATTGTTCTGAGCGCAGGCGGTGTTATGGCAATCACCACAGAGGAGCTTACCATTGGTGAATTGCTCACATTTGTTGTTTATCTTGGTATGCTTCAACAGCCCATTGACTTCCTTAGTTGGGTAATGAACTGGTGGTCACGCTGTGTAGATTCATCCCAGCGTGTGTTTGAGATTATGGACACAGAGCCCGATATTCAGGACAAGGAAAAGCCTGTTATTCTTGATAACTTCAGGGGTGAAATCGAGCTTAACGAGCTTCAGTTCGAATACGAGCCTGCACATCCCATAATCAAAAACCTGTCACTTAAAATTGAGGCAGGTGAAATGTTGGGTATCGTGGGCAAAACAGGTGCGGGTAAAACTACAATATCAAACCTTATTGCGCGACTTTACGACCCCAAGGAGGGCGTTGTAAAAATTGACGGTGTTGATGTAAAGGATCTTTCATCGAAACAACTCCGTCAGAATATCGGTATCGTTTCACAGGATATTTTCCTGTTTATGGGGACTATTGCAGACAACATCCGTTATGCGCGTCCCGATGCCACAAACGACGAGGTTATTGCCGCCGCCAAGGCAGCATCTGCCCACGGGTTTATAACAAAGCTTCCTGACGGCTACGAAACCTGGGTAGGCTCAGGCGGTCAGGATTTGTCAGGCGGTGAAAGGCAGAGAATCAGCATCGCACGAACAATCATACAGAATCCAAAGATACTTATCCTCGACGAAGCCACCGCGGCAATGGATACGGAAACAGAAAGAAATATTCAGAATTCACTCACAGAGCTGAAGGCAGGCAGAACAACAATTGCCATTGCCCACAGACTCTCCACTCTCCGTGATGCTGATAAATTGGCGGTTATCGACGATGGTGAGTGTATTGAATTCGGCACATATAATGAGCTCATGGAAAAACAAGGAGCTTATTACAAGCTCTTCAAATTACAGGAAGAGGCCTTGCGATTTATAGGCATAGGCGAAGAAAATAACGACTCAAACGATAAGGAGGATGACAGCAAGGATGAATAACAACGACAGACTTACAATCAGCTTTTTAAACCCTGACGAATGCCAATTCTCCTTTAATCAGAATAATTTCCTTGTTTTCACTCACAAGGGTGAAAGCAAAGGCAGAGTAAAGCTTATCAGAACTTATCCATACACCCTCACAGACGAATACATCTGCGTTCACGACCTTGAGGACAAGGAAATCGGCATTATCCGTAACCTTAACGCTCTTAACAAGGAGTCTACGGAAAATGCTCAGAAGGAGCTTTCAAACCGCTACTACTGTCCCACCGTTACAACGGTTAAAAAAGTAAAGGAGCGTATGGGTAACTTCTACTTTGAAACCGTTATTGATAACAATCCCAAAAACTTTACAGTACGCGACATCACAAAGAATCTTCGTTTCGCAAGTGAAAACACACTTCTTATCTTCGATATGGACGGCAACAGATACATTATCCCCGATTTTGACAAGATAGAGGAAAAAAGCAGACGTTTATTGGAGCCTTATTTATATTGATTATGAAAGAAATTACTGCACACTTTGACATCTCACCCGAGGGAAAGCATTGTGATGGTTCCTTACATTTCAAGGACGGCATAATCACCCTGACTCTCGGGGAACACAAACAAGAATTTAATATTCAAGGCATAAAAGAGGCTGTGCAATATACTGATATAGGGTGCGGTCACCTCGAGCTTGTGCCTGTTGACGGTGCCGATGATGGCAGTGACAATATCCAAATCTGTCGCTTCTCTATGAGCTGTGTAGGTGAAATGGGTGAGTTGACAAAGGTTATCAACCATCTGCTCGCAACAGGTGAATTGCTTGAAATAAACACCGCAGATCTGCCCGTTTGTCCAAAATGCCACAGACACTATTTACGCGGAATGAATATCTGTATGTTCTGTGTAAAAAAATCCTACGTTTTTTCAAGGGCATTCAAGTACTTCAAGCCCTATGCGGGCACAGTATTCCTCACAGGCATATTACTGGCAACTGCAAACGTACTTTCAGCAATAATGCCCCTGTTCAATTCAATGCTTATCGACCACTACCTTGTGCCCGTTGACGGAGCAAAGCCTCTGTTTGAGTCACGCTCAACAGGTATTCTTGTAACGGTTGCCCTGATGGTAGGCACCTTTGCAATAGCCAAGGTAATCACTATGTTTAGCGCACGAATCTCCAACAGAATCGGCGCAAGGTTCTCCAACGACCTGAGAAATATTGTTTATTCCAAAATACAGGAACTTTCCTTGACCTCTATGTCAAAGCGTTCTGTGGGTAACCTTATGCACCGCGTTACTAACGATACAGAGCGTGTAAAGGAATTCTTCAATCAACAGGGGCGTTACCTTGTTGAACAGATTATTGTTTTTGCAGTTGTACTCACAGTACTGTTCTGCACTAACGTGTGGCTGACACTTGTTGTGCTTGTTCCCATTCCCCTGGGAGTATTCGCAATGACGCGCTTTCGCCATTCCACAAGACTCCGCTATCACAAGCAATGGCGCATAAATTCAAAGGCAACAGCAATACTCCACGATATAATCAAGGGTATTCGCGTTGTTAAATCATTCGGTAACGAGGAAAGAGAAATCGAGAAGTTCTCAAACGTTTCCAAAAAGCTTCGTGATATAAGCGCATCCAACGAAAAATACTGGGCGGTCACCTTCCCTCTTGTGGGTAACTTTATGACACTTGGTGAGTTTCTTGTGCTCCTTATCGGTGGTAAAATGGTGCTTGACGGTACACTCACACTTGGTGAACTGACACGTTTCAATATGTACCTTGTGTTCCTTTACGCACCCTTAAGGTGGATGTCAATGTTCCCCCGAAGATTGGCAGATTGTACCACAAGCCTTGTCAAGATTTATGAAATTCTTGACGAAGAGCCACAGACCGCAGTTCCTGAAGATGACGTTCTGTTGGATGCTTCCGGTGCACTGGAACTGCAGAACGTAACCTTTGGCTACAAGTCCTATGAGCCCGTTCTCAAAAACCTGACACTCAGCATAAAGCCCGGTGAAATGATCGGTCTTGTAGGTCACTCAGGCGCAGGTAAATCAACAGTTATTAACCTATGTATGCGACTTTATGAGCCCAACATCGGCAAAATCACCATTGGCGGTGTTGATATTCGTGATATTTCGCCCAAAGAGCTTCGTGACAATATCGGTGTTGTTTTTCAGGAAACCTATTTGTTCTCGGGTACGATTTACGATAACATTGCTTATGCCCGTGCAGATGCTGATTATGACGAGGTTATTGCCGCGGCTAAGGCGGCAAATGCACACGAATTTATAACAAAGCTCCCCGACGGATACAATACGGTTATCGGTGAAAACGGACACTCCCTTTCGGGCGGTGAGCGTCAGCGAGTAAGCATTGCACGTGCAATACTTAAAAACCCGAAAATTCTTATCCTTGACGAAGCAACAAGCTCACTCGACCCTGAGACCGAAATCAAGATTCAGGAGGCTCTCACAAGGCTTATTGAGGGCAGAACAACAATTGCCATTGCCCACAGACTTGCAACTCTAAAAAACGCTGACAGACTTGCAGTCATTGAAAAGGGCAGACTTGTAGAGCTTGGCACACACGAGGAATTGATTGCTAAAGGCGGTATTTATTCAGACCTTGTAGCAGCGCAAAGGCAGACACAGGCTTTGAATTAAATGACAACATCGGTAAATATAAGGTAATGATCGCTGAGATTATAAAACTCCCTTTGAGAGAGAATTGCACACTCATTCACTCTTACCTCACCAACCGCAAAAATGTGGTCAACACAGTTCGCAAAAAGCCCTTTACCGTTGCCACAACCCTTGTTTTTGGCAGAGTACCGTAGATCGGTCATTCTAAGATTTAAAACATCATAAACAACAGAGGTGCAGTATGATACTGCGCCTCTTTTCTTTGAATTGAAATCCCCCGTTACTACCACGGGACAATTGAATTTTTCATTGAGCTTACGGACATAGTCGGTCAGTTGCCGTGCCTGTATAAGACCTGAGGAGCTATCACTCAGCATCACGTTGAAGTGAGTATTTACAACACAAAAAACCGCACCTGTGCCCCTGCATCTGAAAAGTCCCCACACAATCCGTCGCAATCTGATGTTACTTCCTTTTTCAAGGGCTATATTGCCGTAATCAAGCAGTTCCACTTTTTCGGAGTTATATGCAATAGCCGTCATAAAACCGCCCAATTCGGTGCGTATCGGGTCAACAAAGCTATATTGCGTGTTGCTCTTCAGGTTACAGAGCCACCACCTGCTGACCTCCTGAAGCCCGATTACATCGGCATCCACATTACAAAGCAAATCGCACACACCATTTGCTCTTGAAGTATTTCTGTCACCAAAATATCCTACTCCGTCTGCAAGAAGATTATAAGTAGCTATTCTGAGGGTTCTGTCCTCTCGTTTGTAATTCTGCCCTATCGCTTGACAGATATTCCCGACTTCAATTTCATTTATATCCGATTCAATACTCTGTGTGCTATAAATAACCCCACAAGGGCACATGGACAAGATAAATAACCATATTATAAACAATACATCCGATATTTTTTTCATATAAGGTATTGTTTCTTATATACACAGAAAAATACAAACGATTGTGGTGTTCGCATTTGTGCTACAAAAATCGAATGAATTCAAAAGTAAATATGATACAACAAAGCAGTTGGCGGTCCCCTTCTCTGTTTGAAAGAAAAGAAACACACCGCAATTCTATTATTCTTTTGTAAACTAATCGTAACCTCTTGAACGCATAAATGCGTTCATTACAAAAAGTTAAACATTTGCAACAGCATTATAGTCAACGCGTAGCATTCCGAATTTTTAAACTTAAATTTTATCATTTGAAATTTAAAAGCACTTCCAAAGGGAGCATAAAACAGGAATTCATCAGGTTCTGAATCGTTATTCTCCGTTAATACATAATGGAAAACCACCACATTGCTGAGCATTGTGGTGGTTTTGTCATATTATTACTGTTTTGCTCCGTTATCAAACATTTCAAGTACTTTAACACTTGCTGCGAAGCAATCTTCAAGGCACTTTTTGTTAAGTGCATCGGGAGTGTCGCGTCTTGTATGGTAGAAATCAGGGAGAGCGTGGTTAAGGGCTGTAATACCTGTTGAGCGCATACCTGCCTGTGCAAATGCTGCTGAGTCAGTAGCACCACCAAGAGGAGGAACCATACCCTTGCCACAAGGAATACCTAATTCTTCACAAGCCTCATAGAACAAGTCGGAAACATCTTTATCAACTTTAACTGTAGCATTAAGGTCACGATAGTTTACGCTAAGGTGTTCGCACTGTGCAATTGTATCGTAAGAATAAACGAAAGTAGGAACATCGTTGAATTCGTGTGCGTGAGCCTCGCACCAAGCCTTTGCACCGCGAAGACCTGCTTCCTCTGAGCCTGAAAGAACAACGCCTACTTCTGTGTTTTCAAGTTCAATGCCTTCATCGTGAAGCATTTTGAGAATTGCCATACCCATATAGCAACCTGTAAGGTTATCGTTAGCACCGTCAACATGTTTTTTTCTGTTCCACATAAAGTAAAGACCAAACCAGAAGGGTGCAAAAGCAAGGCAACCAAGACCTAACTTAAGTGCAAGTTCATCACTTAAAGCACCGGCAGTTCTTGCAATAGCAATACCAAGCATATAGAAAGCGCCAAGGAAACAAACCATCATATGAATGTCAAAGCCAAGGTATGAAAACTTCTCTTTTACAGGCCATTCCCAAGCAGCATCGGGGTGACCGTTAAAGATGATTCTACGCTTAACCTCGCCTGTGGGCTTTTTGAAGCCTGTTGCATTGTGGCCAATTTTCTCTTTGAAGAATTTATCAACAACCTTCTTATAAAGGCCGAACTGTAACACACAAAGAACAAGACCAAGCACAACAAACACAATTGAAAGTACCGGTACTTTTAAGAAATAAGAAATCAATGCAAGAAAACAGAATGTGATTGTGAAGTTAATCCAACCGAAAAATGATCCGGGATTTTCTTTGAATCCTTCAACGTAAACTCGGTCACAGCCGTATTCCTTCATCTGCTCTGCGGCATATTCACAAGCCTGCTGTTCACCGTATGTACCAGGGCCGCGCTTTTCGAATTCTGTACAGATATGTGTGATTTCATCCATCATATACTGAGCATATTCGTCTTTTTTTGCAATAAATTTGCTAAAATCCATAACATTACTCTCCTTAATATTATTTTAATATTAATAATATTATTTTAACCCAAATTTGGATATTGTCAATAAATTTTACCAATAAATGTATAATTTATTTATCATTTTTCATATCATTTGCAAATCTGCAGGCACGAGCGTAGCATTCTGCAATATATTCCTCAATAGGCATTTTGTCGTATTTATCATTTTCGTGGCGATTGGGCTTTGATTTGTTATTAAGCTCAAAGGTAAGAATGTCATTGTAACCACATTTATTGAGCCTGTGCGCAAGCTCCTTCCAATCAGCCATTCCGTCATAGGGCAACAGGTGCAAATCATCGTGCCAAAAAATTCTGCCGTTTACATCCTTGATGCCAAGGTTATCGTTAAGGTGTGTTGCAATAAGCTTTTCACCATACTTTGCAACTAAATTCTCCGAGAAATTGTAGCACATCTCGTGACCTGAATCCCAACAAAAACCCACACAAGCTCTGTCCCAATAAGTTTTTAAAATCGCTTCAAGGTACTCACCACCCTCGGTGTTTTCGAAGGCAATTTTTACCCCAAGCTTTTCAGCGTGGTCAATAACTCTGCCATAATTCTTAAGACCGAATTCTGTAGGAACATAATCCACATCAAAGCCTACGTACACGTGACAGACCATTATAGGAACATTGTATTTAGCGCATAAATCAAGACAATGGCAAAGCTCCTCAACACCATCCTCCGCATCATCGGCGCATTCCTCATCCCACATATCGGCGCAGTTGCCCCAAGGGGCGTGAATTGATTGAAAAATCATTCCCTCCTCTTTACCAACGATAGCGCACTTTTCAACCACATCGTCCATAGCGTAGCCCCACAGCACATTAAAGCCATCAAATCCTGCCTGTTTAAAAAGTTTAATCTGCTCCCACTCCGGCATACCGAATGTGTTATTGGTTGATAAACATAATTTACGACCGTACATAAATAATCACTTCCTTACCATTTATATTAACACATTATACCCGAAATTCAATACACAGTTTCTTGATTTTCGGTCTAAGTTAGCATATAATATCGGTGGTGAAAGCGCAGGTGTTGATATGATTATAAAAGAGCAATTTATTATGGGCAAAAATCCCGACAAATCACTTTGCGAGGATGCTCTTTTTGTTAGTGATGATTTTATTGCGGTGCTGGATGGTGTTACTGCAAAAAGCACTCGTAAATTCAACCATATGTCAGGCGGAAAAGCCGCAACAGAGGTTGCAATTGACATATTGCAAAGTGCCTCTGCAGATATTAATAAAACTACGCTTTTCCGTCTCATAAACGATGGTATTGCGTCACTTTACGGCGGTAAGGCTACAGGTGAAGCCGCAGTTTGTATGATTGTTTACAGCAAATTTTATAATGAGTTGTGGGTTGTTGGTGATTGTCAATGCATTATAAACGGTAATAGTCACACCCACGAAAAGCTTATAGACAAAGAACTTTCGGAAATCCGTTCAAGGATAATCAACGAAGCCTTGGAGAATGGTGCATCTGTGGAACACATCATAGAAAACGACGTAGGCAGGCAAGCTATAATGTCCAAACTCAGGGCTCAACATCAATATGCCAACTGCACGAATCATCCTTACGGCTACGCCGTGCTTAACGGCACAAAATTCACCGATGAAAATATAATCACATATACTGTAAACAATGGCGACACCGTTATTTTGGCAACTGACGGTTACCCGAAGCTTTGTGAAACCTTAGAGGAAAGTGAAGCATATCTCAGCTATATTTTACAAACAGACCCGTTGTGCTTTAATGAATACAAATCATCAAAAGGACTACAAAAAGGTAATTTGTCATTTGATGACCGAACATATATAAAATTCATCATATAAACCAGCGTTTTTTTGACTATTTGTTATATTGACATTTGCAATAGTTGTGCTAAAATATACAACCGTTAAAACATATTATAATAAGAAAGAAGTCTTTTTCATGCACGAAACACCGGAGATTCTTTTAACTCTCTCCATGGCATTGCTGTCAGGTCTTTTACTTTCACGACTTGCCAAGAAAATGGGACTACCTGCAGTTACTGCTTACCTTGTGGCGGGTGTAATTATCGGTCCCTTCTGTCTTGGTAGAGTTGGCTTTGTTTTTACAGAAGCAAATCCCCCGCAGTTCTATTCTCTGCTTTGTGACTTAGCTTTAGGTTTTATTGCCTTTGCTATCGGTAATGAGTTCCGACTTGCTCAGCTTAAGAAAATCGGCAAACAAGCCACGGTCGTTGGTATATTTCAGGCTATTTTCACAACCATAGTGGTAGATATTGCTCTCATAAGCCTGTCATTCATTCTCCCCGAGGGTTATCTCCCCTTACCGTCAGCTATTGTGCTTGGTGCGGTAGCAACAGCTACTGCTCCTGCTGCTACACTTATGGTTGTAAGGCAGTACAAGGCAAAAGGACCCGTAACAGACATTCTTCTACCCGTTGTTGCTCTTGACGATGCCGTCGGTCTTGTGGTTTTCGCCATCTCTTTTGGTGTGGCAGGAGCTATAGACACAGGCGCTATTGATGCAGTTTCTATGATTGTCAACCCCATACTTGAGGTTGTTCTCTCCATCGCACTTGGCGCACTTATGGGCTTGCTGTTCACGCTGTGCGAACAGTTCTTCCATTCACGCTCAAAGCGTATGGCTATTTCCGTTACATTCGTAATGCTGACAGTTGCATTGTCATCACTCAAGTTTGAAATCGGTCACGTACATATCGCTTTTTCAAGCCTTCTCGCTTGTATGATGTTGGGCACAATTTTCTGCAATGTATGTGATTTTTCCGAAGAACTTATGGACAGAGCAGACCGCTGGACAGCTCCACTTCTTGTGCTTTTCTTCGTATTAAGCGGTGCCGAGCTTGACCTTTCCGTTTTCAGCAATTGGATTTATGTTGTTATCGGTCTTGCTTACATTATTTTCCGTTCATTGGGTAAATACTACGGTGCGCGAATCAGCGCGAAAATTTCACACTGTGACGAGAATATCGTCAAGTACCTTGGTATAACACTTTTACCACAGGCAGGTGTTGCCCTCGGTATGGCAAATCAGGCATGGGGACTGGGTGACGAAATTGGCGGTCTTGTACAGAGCATCACGCTTTTCTCGGTGCTCATTTACGAGCTCGTGGGTCCTTACTTTACGAAGGTTGCACTTACCAAGGCAGGCGATATCAAGCTCGATGGTAAAAAGAGTGCCCGTGAAGAAGCAAAAACCAAGCTTCAGGAAAGTGATAGTCCCAAAAACAATAAAGTTTAAAAACTCAAACAAAAAACAGAGCGATTTACCATTTATCAGCAAATCGCTCTGTTTTCTTTTAATCTGATATTGTCTCACCAATCGCTTTGAAAAGCGAGCCTTCTTCCGTAGAAGGTAAATCACAGTTATAGTGCCACACCATCACACCGCCGTAGCCTTTTTTCATAGCGTAATCTGTCTTTTTTCTTACAACATCGGGTGTATTGAACCAGAAATCCTTGTTTATTTCGGGACAATGATACCAACCGTTTTCATCTATCCTCTCATAGTAACCGTTATAACCGTACCAATAAACATCCATATCCGTAGGTCTTGAATAAAACGGAATACCAATATTGATTTTATCACGGGAAATTCCGCCAAAATCTGTACTTTCCAAGATTTTTATGGTATCCGGAAGTGTAGCATGTCTGCCCTTGTCATCAACAAAATCATAGCTCATAAGTTCAAAATAATCAATCGCTTCTTCTGCCGATTTCGAAAAATTAAGATTCCAATCACTACCTGCAACACCCAAGGTATAGTCACCGAGTATTTCATCTAAAGACACAAGGAATTTATTATAATGTCGCCACGCTTTTGAAGAGAGCGGATATTCATAATCGAAATGAACACCATCAAAACCGTATTCATCAAGAACATCTACAATATTCTGCTCCAGCACACCGCTTTTAAAAGCCTTATTGTGCTCATCACTTTGTGATTTCATTTGTTCTTCCCACACATCCGAACTCGTGGTACTTCCGGGACCCAAGAGATTGAGTGAAATTTTAACATCTCTCTCCCCTATTGCGGTACGGATGTTATCAAGTGCTGTGGTAAGTTTTTCTTTTTCCACAATCACCTGACCCAAATTATCAAATGATGCACACTCAAAAAGAATTACATGGGTAATTATGTCAAAATCCTCGCTATATACAGTTCCGTCATCCTGAACATAGTCTCCCCTTACATACGCCACAACCCTGAAATCTTCAACAGGTTCGGGAATTTCCTTTTGAGTTTTTGAACAGCCTGCCAAGGTTGTTAGTACAAGTGTTATTGCTAAAAGCAAAGAAAACAATCTTTTTGTCATATTTTTCATCCTCAAAGTTATTGTAACACGATTATATCATATAAAAAAGTAATATTAAAGATAGACAATAAATAAATTTTATGATAATATTTGTTATAAAAGAATCTGTTTCATAGGATTCTCACATTCAATAAAAAGAGAGGTTATAATAAAATGAGAGACCTTACAAAATACTATGGAATTATCCCTGCATTCTACGCTTGTTATGATGATAACGGTAACGTCAGCACCGAAAGAACAAAAGCATTTGCAGAGTTCTTGCTTAATAAAGGTGTAAAGGGACTTTACGTTTGCGGTTCATCAGGTGAGTGTATTTACCAGAGCAAGGAGGAACGCAAGGCTATTTTAGAGGCAGTTATGGAGGTTGCAAAGGGCAAAATGACAATTATTGCTCACGTTGCCTGTAACAATACTGCTGACTCAATGGAGCTTGCTGCCCACGCTGAGAGCCTCGGTGTGGATGCTATTGCATCCATCCCCCCCATTTATTTCAGACTTCCCGAGGATGCTATTGCACAGTATTGGAATGATATTTCATCTGCTGCACCTAACACAGATTTTGTTATTTACAACATTCCTCAGCTTGCAGGTGTTTCACTTACAATGCCTCTTTTCAAGGAAATGCTCAAAAATCCTCGTGTAATCGGTGTTAAAAACTCATCAATGCCCACACAGGATATTCAGATGTTCAAGGCTGAAGGTGGCAACGATATTGTTGTTTTCAACGGTCCCGACGAGCAGTTTGTTGCAGGTCGCGCAATCGGTGCCGAAGGCGGTATCGGTGGAACTTATGGTGTTATGCCCGAACTTTTCCTCAAATGTGACGAATATATTAAAGCAGGTAATATTGACAAGGCACGTGAAATTCAGTATGCAATCAACAGCATCATTTATGCTATGTGTGATTGCAAGTGCAATATGTATGCTGCTGCCAAAGAAGTGCTTCGTTTACAGGGTATTGATATCGGTGATGCACGCAAACCCCTTGCAGGCCTTAAGGAAGAAAGCAAGCCCCTTGCAAAGAACGTTTATGATATGATTGAAAAAGCAAAGGCAGAATTCTGCGCATAATTAAATGGAGAAAATTTTATGTTCACACCTGAAATAAACCTTAACAACAAAACCATTCTTATTACAGGTGCCGCAGGCTTTGTTGGTGCAAACCTTGTTACAACATTACTTAAGAGTTTTAATAACATTACCGTTGTCGGTATCGACAACCTCAACGATTATTACGACGTATCCATAAAGGACTACCGTCTGAATGAAATTGAAAAGGTTGCCAAAGCTAAACCCCAAAGCAAATGGATTTTCATAACGGGCAGTATTGCAGATAAAGCCCTTATTGACAAAACATTCTCGGAATACAAATTTCACGTAGTTGTAAACCTCGCTGCGCAGGCAGGAGTACGTTACTCCGTAACCAATCCCGACGTTTACATTGAAAGCAACATTATCGGCTTTTACAACATACTCGAGGCATGTCGTTACAATCCTGTTGAGCACCTTGTATATGCAAGTTCTTCAAGTGTTTACGGTTCCAACAAAAAAATCCCTTACAGCACCGATGATAAAGTTGACAATCCCGTAAGCCTTTACGCCGCAACCAAAAAAAGCAACGAGCTTATGGCACACGCCTATTCAAAACTCTATAATATCCCATCAACAGGACTCCGATTCTTCACCGTTTACGGTCCTGCAGGCAGACCTGATATGGCTTATTTCGGCTTCACAAACAAGCTCTTAAAGGGCGAGAAAATACAGATTTTCAACTACGGTAACTGTAAGCGTGACTTTACCTATATTGACGATATTGTTGAGGGAGTCAAGAGAGTTATGCAGAAACCCCCTCAGAAGAGCACAGGGGAAGACGGTCTTCCCAATCCACCCTATGCGGTTTACAACATCGGTAACAATAGCCCCGAAAACCTTATGGACTTTGTGAGTATACTTAAGGATGAGCTTGTAAACGCAGATATTCTTCCCGCTGATTATGACTTTGATGCTCACATGGAGCTTGTTCCTATGCAGCCGGGTGACGTGCCAATAACCTTTGCAGATACATCTGCACTTGAACGTGATTTTGATTTTAAACCGTCAACATCATTACGTGAAGGCTTAAGAAAATTTGCAGTATGGTACAAGGAATTTTATAAATAAAGATAAAAAGATGTTTCAGTTTTTTCCTCTGAAGCATCTTTTACTTATTATCAACATTAAACAGTTTTAAATTTTTATATAAATTTTTTCGTTCTTCTGCACCTGAAATCACTGTTCCGATATTGATTTCAGGTCTTTGGCCTTTCAATGAACGGATAACGTACCTCACACCGAAGAATAGCCACCCCAAAGGTAAAAGCAACTTCACACTTCTGCACCAGTGCCAATTTTTATATACGGCTCTGTTGACAGCCTTAAAAAAGTTTTTAAGGCTACTATTCCCTTTTTCATCATCAACATTTTCACGTGACATAAGAAGTGCCTGATGGGAGCGGTCATCATCCTTCTGCCCGAAGTTACCGCCCTTAATTATGTCAAGCATATATGCACGTAATGAGGCTTCGTCGATTTTCTCCGCCATTATTTCAGGGCTACACCCTAAATACTCAACGCAAAGTGCTGTAAGTACACACGCAAAGTGCCATAATCCGATTGACTTCAATGCCTCCTCAAACAATTCACAAAAGTCCTCTCGCGAAATTGAGTTGACAAACACAGCCCAGTCACACAAATGGCGCAAGCCTATGCCCTCACCGTTCAGGTGGTGACACATATGCAGAAGAATTATCAGACCGTGGTGAAAACTGTCTGGCACCTTTATAGTCCCGAATTCTGTTGTATAGCTGTGAGCAGAGGCTACTGTATCCTTCAATAATTCTTTTGTTACATCTCCAACCACACCCGAAGGAATGCCTGCAGGCTCATAATGCATTTCATAACGACAGCCCTTGTACAAAAAAACCTTGTGGCTTTCCCCGGTTGATTTCACAGGTGTAAAACCCTTTTCAATAAGCAGTGCTTCTGCCCTATCAAAATCCTCAGGATTCACAAGAAAATCCACATCACCGATAAGCCTCAAAAGCGGGTCATTATAATAAAGTGAACAGGCAAAGCCCTTGATTATTGTGTAGCCAATGCCCACCTCGGTCAACAGCTTGTGCAGAAACACGTGCTCACCGATTCGTCTTGAATTGCGGCTGATTATCACATTAAACTGTCCGCAGAGAAATGCTTTGAAATCCTGTGGCATATCGGGAATTTCACTCGAAAAAGCCAACAAGGGTACTGCGTGCAGGTACGATTCCTGCCATACCTTCGAAAAATCAAAGTCGGACACAACAGACTTGTCGGCACCAAACAAATTGGTTGCCAACAAATCTAAAACCGTTTGTTCAGTTTTACTCCACAAGGGATTAACTGTATCCATAAATTTCTCCGTTTTAGTATTTTTCCTGTCTATACAATGCAAGGAAAAACTGTGTATTATACATTTCTGTTAAACCAAAGCTTTAACAGCCTTTTAGGGTGTTTTATATATCCTATCATTTTTTTACACACCATATTTTTCTTTTTCTTGAATTCAGTTTTTTGGGTGTGCTTATTTAAAAATGAAACAAGCTTTTGGTAGTCGTGCGTTCGAGAAAGCTTGCACAAAAGCCTATTAATCCTTCGCAGTTCGTAATCATTAAACGGTATGTGATTAATTTTGTTTTCCCACACAAAAGTATCACAAAAATAGTCATCCTCTAACG
>JAZNLJ010000119.1:0-2375 GCA_045579005.1 Acutalibacteraceae bacterium
CAAGAGTGTGTTCACACTTCAGGGTGAATATTCACAGGGACTCATAAGAAAAGTGATTCTCGGTGAAGGTGCATCTTCACTTAAGGCAGATGTTGAGATTCCTGCAAGACCTCCCGTACTTTGTGCAGGTTGCCCTCACAGAGGCTTATTCTATGCTCTTAAAAAGCTTAACGTTACAGTAAGCGGTGATATCGGTTGCTATACTCTCGGTGCATCAAAGCCCCTCGGTATGATCGATACGGTTCTTTGTATGGGTGGCAGTGTTTCGGGTCTTCACGGCAGAAACCTTGCAAATCCCGATAAGGCAAATAAGAGTGTTGCAGTTATCGGAGATTCAACCTTTATTCATTCAGGTATTACAGGTCTTATTGATATCGCGTACAACAACAGTAATTCTGTTACCATTATCCTTGATAACAGCATTACCGGTATGACAGGTCACCAGCAGAATCCCACTACGGGCTACAATATCAAGGGTGAGCCCGCAGCGGCAGTAAGTCTTGAAAAGCTTTGTGATGCAGTTGGTATTAGCAACGTTTTCGTCGTTGACCCGTATAACCTTGATGAATGCTACACAACAATCGGTGAAGCACTTTCGCTTAATGCTCCTGCGGTTGTTATTTCAAGAAGACCTTGTGCACTTCTTAAGACAGTTAAGCACAATCCTCCGCTTAAGGTTAACAAGGATAAGTGTAAATCCTGTAAGATGTGCATGAAAATCGGTTGTCCTGCTATCAGTATGAAAGATGGTAAGGCGGAAATTGACTTTACACAGTGTCTGGGTTGCAATGTTTGTTCACAACTTTGCAAATTCGGTGCCATTGAATAAGAAAGGGGAGTGTACGTAATGAATAAATCAATTATGATAGTTGGTGTAGGCGGTCAGGGAACCCTGCTTGCAAGTCGTATTTTAGGTAGCGCGCTCCTCTCAAGAGGCTATGACGTTAAGGTTTCTGAAGTTCACGGTATGAGTCAACGCGGTGGCTCCGTTGTTACCTACGTTAAGTATGGTGAAAAGGTTTATTCACCTGTTATCGGCGAGGGTGAGGCGGACCTTATCCTTGCTTTTGAACAGCTTGAAGCAGCAAGATGGCTTTCCTGTCTTAAGCCCAACGGTAAGGTTATTGTTAATACTCAAAAAATTGACCCTATGTCAGTTGTCATCGGTGATAGTCAGTACCCCGAAGGTGTGCTTGATGCCGTAAGAAATGCAGGTGCAGAGGTGCACGAGCTTGATGCACTTCCTCTTGCAGTTGAGGCGGGCTCATCAAAGGCGGTTAACGTTGTGCTTATCGGTGCAATGGCTAAGAATACCGATATAGACAAGGAAGTGTGGATTGAAGCACTTAAGGTTTGTGTTCCACCGAAATTCCTTGAACTTAATCTGAAGGCCTTTGAACTTGGCTATTCAAAATAAATGAAATAAAATGCATCTTGAATCAGTGGATTTAAGATGCATTTTTGTTAATTTTTGTTGTATTTTTCATTGACAAAATAGACTCTTTGTACTAAAATAAAGTATGTAGTATTATACTCAGTAGAAGTATAATATAATCTCGCTAAATATAGCAAGTTCTTATCGAAAGGGTGTTTTTTTTGAAAAGGTCAAAAATCCTCTCGCTCCTGTTATCTGTACTGATGATTCTGAGCAGTATTTCCTGTCTCACAGTTGTTTCATCAGCAGCAGTTGTTGACGGTGGCTACGAGTATGGCGAAGCTGACGAGATTCTCAAAACATATTGGGAATTGAGTGACAGCGGTGTTCTCACTATCTTTGCAGATACCACTCCCACATGGTTGGACCATAAGGATGATATCAAAAAGGTAGTACTTGAAGCAGGTGTTACGGAGATTCCTGCCTATGCATTCTCTGGTTGCACTAAGCTTGTTGAGCTTGATTGCACAAAAGCAACTTATGATTTATCTATAATCGGTGCACACGCATTTGAATATACGGGTATTGATGAGTTTGATGTTGATGCTAAGATTTCAGTTATTGATGCATATGCTTTCCAGAATATGTCTGCACTCACAAAGGTTTCAGTAGATTATGTGGGACAGATTGGCGAGTATGCTTTCTATAATTGTGATAACCTTGCAACCGTTGATATTCAAAGCGGACTTGAGCTTGACGGTGTCGGAAAGAATATTTTTAAGGATTGTAGCGGTCTCACAAAGGTAACCTTTGGTAACAGCTGTAAGGAAATTGGTGTTGGTATGTTCGATGATTGTACAGCACTTGTTGACGTTACACTCCCCGATAGCCTTGAAGTAATTGGCGACCTTGCTTTTGAAAATTGTCAGTCACTTAAGGAAATTTATATCCCTGACAGCGTAACAACAGTTGGTAGCTATGCATACTACGATTGCATCAG
>JAZNLJ010000120.1:0-29057 GCA_045579005.1 Acutalibacteraceae bacterium
AAGGGCAGAAACCTCTTTAAAGTGCTTGCCTGTAAGGGAGCCGGAAACTGCTGAAAGCCTGATATATTCAAGATTTTTGGCAGAGTCAAATGCAGCTGCGGAGTAGCCTGTCAGGGGGTATCCGTTTACTGTTTCAGGTAAAATAATACTTTTTTCGTTACCTGTGTAGGCTTTAAGTATTGCTCGTGTGGGCGCGTTTTCGGGAATGAATTCACATAGGAGCTCGCTTTCAGGGACTATAACAGCCATTTCTGAAAGCGCCTGTGAAACGTCCTCGCCTACAGATTTTACCGCCACGCTCTCAAAGGGTGCACTTATGCACAAAGCGGACACTATTATGGAAAGTGCAACGGCAATAATTTTATTTCGTTTCAAAATATCACATCCTATTAAAGGTTAATTCCAAGGCACAAAAACCGATACTATACTATTATCATTATACAATATGCCCAATCAAAATTCAATTGGAATGTTTATACAAATTTAACGACAAGTTTTGTAGAACAGGGACATACCTTAACATTTTGGGAAAAAATAAAAAGCAAAGCTCCGAAGTAAAAACTTCGGAGCTACATTGCTTTAAATTGAGTTTGCATTAGATAGCGCGGGTAACCTTACCGGAGCGCAAGCAGCGTGTGCAAGCATAAACTCTCTTGGGAGAGCCGTTAACGATTGCCTTAACTCTCTTTACGTTGGGCTTCCATGTTCTGTTTGAACGTCTGTGTGAGTGAGAAACCTTGATGCCGAAAGCAACCTCTTTGTTACAAAATTCGCATTTTGCCATTGAGCTGCACCTCCTTCAAAATCTGATGAATTTACGTCTAATCATAAGACAACGAACGTATAATATCACCTTTTGAATGCAAATGCAAGCATTTTTTTCACAAATTCAGTTATTTTATGAACTTTTACATATTCCGCTGTAATATTTTCAATATTTTTTTCAAAATTGCTTGATTTTTCCGGAAATATCATATATAATACAAAACGAACCGAACATTTGTACACTTTGGAAGGAGTATAAAAATGGCAGACAGAAACGAAAAAAACAAAGCGCTTGAAACTGCGCTTTCGCAAATAGAAAAGAATTTCGGCAAGGGTGCAATTATGCGGCTTGGCGAGAATGCAGGTATGAATGTGGAGGCTATCCCCACGGGCTCTATTGCGCTTGATGCGGCAACAGGTATCGGCGGACTTCCTAAGGGCAGAATTATTGAAATTTACGGTCCTGAAAGCTCAGGTAAAACTACTCTTGCGCTTCACGTCGTTGCCGAGGCACAGAAGAGGGGTGGCGAGGCTGCGTTCATCGACGCTGAGCACGCACTTGACCCCGTTTATGCATCTGCGCTCGGTGTTGACATTGATTCACTTCTTGTTTCACAGCCTGATAATGGTGAGCAGGCACTCGAAATTGCCGAGTACCTTGCGCGCTCAGGTGCACTTGACGTTATTGTTGTGGACTCTGTTGCGGCACTCGTTCCCAAGGCAGAGATTGAGGGTGAAATGGGCGACTCCCACGTTGGTCTTCACGCTCGCCTTATGTCACAGGCATTGAGAAAGCTTACAGGTGCTATCTCAAAATCAAACACAATGGTGATTTTCATCAACCAGCTTCGTGAAAAGGTTGGTGTTATCTATGGTAACCCTGAGGTTACAACAGGTGGTCGCGCACTTAAGTTCTACTCAACCATCCGTATTGATGTTCGCAGGGTTGAACAGCTTAAAGGACCGGGTAATGAGTTTATCGGCTCACGTACCCGTGCAAAGATTGTAAAAAACAAGGTTGCTCCTCCCTTTAAAGAGGCAGAATTTGACATTATGTATGGTGTGGGTATTTCCAAGTATGGCGAAATTCTCGACCTTGCAGTTAAAATGGAGGTTATCCGCAAGAGTGGAGCATGGTTCTACTATGGTGAGGAGCGTCTCGGACAGGGTCGTGACAATGTTAAGGAATATCTCCGTGAGACACCCGAATTCTGTGCTGAGATTGAAGCAAAGGTGCGTGAGGGCATCAATAATCTGATTTCTGCACGTAATCCTGTTTTCCGCAGAGAAACAGCTCCTGCGCCTGCTGCAGAGCCTGTTACCAAAGAAAAGGCGAGAGCAAAGATTGACATTGCTGTTGATGACGACGAATAATGAAAATAACTTCAAAGCCGGGTAATGGCAACAAGGTTCATATTTATATTGACGGTGAGTACACCCTTACTCTGTATGATGATTTTTGGTTTCACGCAGGGTACAGCGAAGGTCAGGAAATTTCAGATGACGAGCTTGCTTCCTTGAAAGAGGAGGCAGGCTTTCGCTCTGCTTATGAGAAGGGAATCACCTATCTCTCAATGCGTGCCTATGCACGTAAGGAGCTTTTCAATAAGCTGAAGCAAAAGTATGGGGCAGAGGCATCCGAGCGAGCTCTCCAAAAAATGGAACACTACGGATACATCGATGATGAAGCATTTTGCCGAATGTATGCGAGGCATCTTTTTGAAGCAAAGAAATATGATGTTAAAAGAGTTTCCTATGAGTTGGGTCTTAAGGGAATTGATAGGGAAATTATAGATAATACGCTCAAAACTCTTGACAATGAGCCGATTCAGCGTATTATAGATATGTTAAGGACAAAATATGAAAAAAATCTTGATTCCCCTAAAGAAGTCAAAAGAATCATCAATCGTTTTATACGGATGGGATACTCCTTCCGGGATATAAAGTCAGCGTTTGAAGAAATCGGTGTAGATTTACCCCCATCAAAATAACTATGAGGTGAAAATATGTCAAAAAAGGTTGGTATGATAAGTCTTGGCTGCCCCAAAAACCAAATAGATGCCGAGATTATGCTAAAAAAACTTGTTGATGCAGATTATCTGCTTGTAAATGAAACTTTTGATGCAGAAATTGTTATTGTAAATACCTGTGGATTTATTGAGGATGCCAAAAGAGAGGCTATTGATACAATCCTTGAAATGGCAGACCTGAAAGAGGACGGAGTTATCGAGAAAATTCTTGTTACAGGTTGTCTCGCACAGCGTTATGCCGACGAAATTTTTGCTGAAATTCCCGAGGTCGACGGTGTTATCGGTCTTGGCGCAAATGTCGATATTGTGGAGGTTTGTAACAGCCTTTATGAGAATGACGAGCCCGTAGCTTCATTTCCTGATAAAGAGAAACTTCCCCTTGACGGTGGCAGAATTCTTACAACACCAGAATATACCGCATATCTTAAGATTGCCGAGGGCTGTAGTAACCGTTGCTCTTATTGTGCAATCCCTTCGATTCGCGGTGATTTCAGAAGCCGTCAGTTTGAGGATGTGGTTGACGAAGCAAAAACGCTTTGCGAAAAGGGTGTTAAGGAGCTTATACTTGTTGCACAGGACACCACAAAATACGGTGAGGACCTCTATGGTGAGAGCAGATTACCCGACCTTCTTGATGAGCTTAATAAAATCGAAGGTCTTAGCTGGATTCGTCTTTTGTATTGCTACCCCGAGCGTGTGACAGATGCGCTTATTGATGCCATTGCACGTAACGAAAAGGTTTGTAATTATATCGATATTCCTATGCAGCACGCAGACGGTGAGGTGCTCAGAGCAATGAACCGTAAGGGTGACAAGGAAAGTCTTCTTGCACTTGTAAGTAAGCTTCGTGACAGGATTCCGGGTATTGTAATCAGAACAACCTTTATCACCGGCTTCCCCGGTGAGAGTGAGGAGGCTTTTACCACGCTCAGCGAGTTTGTAAACGAAGCTCAGCTTGACAGAGTGGGGTGCTTTGCTTACTCCCGCGAGGAAGGAACACCTGCATATGATTTCGACGGACAGATTGACCCTGAGGTCGCAGCAGAACGTGCCGAGAATATTATGACTCAGCAGTACACTATTGCTGATAGCAAGCTTGACGAGTGTATCGGAAAAACTTATGATGTGCTCGTTGAGGGTTACGACCCCTACACAGATAGCTATTACGGAAGAACTTATATGGATGCACCTGATATTGACAACAATGTGCTCCTTACTTCGGGCTACAGAATTGACGACGGTGATATTGTTCCTGTCGAGATTTTTGACAAGAATGAATATGGACTTATCGGTGAAGCGATATGAAAAAAGCCAATTTACCAAATCAGTTGACAATTATCAGAATTATTCTTACGCCCGTTTTTCTCGCTCTTATTCTCAGCGGAATGAAGCACCATTTCCTTTACGGACTTATTGCGTTTTCTGTTGGCGCCTTTACAGATTTCCTTGACGGAAAGATTGCACGTAAAACAGGTGCAGTTACTGTTTTCGGTCAGCTTGCAGACCCTGTTGCGGATAAAATTCTTACAACAGCGGCTTTACTCGCTTTTATGCAGTTTAACCTTTGCAATATCTGGATAATTATGATAGTATTATTGAGGGAGTTTACAATAACCTCGTTCAGGCTTGTTGCAACGGCACAGGGTGTGGTTATTCCCGCCAATATCTACGGTAAACTTAAAACCGCATCACAAATGATTTTCTCGCTTGTGATTATGATTCTCGCAGAGCTTAATGCGGTAGGTATCTTAGGCGATTCATTTCCGCTTTCAGCCGTGTCAAACGGTCTGCTCTGGGTGACAGCGGTGCTTTGTGTAATATCAGGCATTATTTATGTAAAACAATCTGTTAAACTTATAGATTTTTCGAAATAACGTGGAGGATATATGAAACTTTATAACTCACTTACCCGTAAAAAAGAAGATTTTAAGGAAATAGTTCCAGGTAAGGTTAATATGTACACCTGCGGACCTACTGTTTATCACTTTGCCCACATCGGTAACCTTCGCAGCTACATTATGGAGGACGTGCTTGAAAAACACCTTCGATACAGTGGCTACGACGTTAAGCGTGTAATGAATATTACCGACGTCGGACATCTTTCAAGCGATGCCGATACAGGCGAGGACAAGATGGTAAAGGGTGCCAAGCGTGAGAATAAAACCGTTATGGATATTGCCAGGTTTTATACAGAGGCATTCTTCAAAGATTGTGAAAAGCTCAATATTAAAACCCCTGATGTTGTTGAACCTGCTACTAACTGTATCGACGAATTTATAGCAATGGTTCACGGTCTTATTGAGAAGGGGTATGCTTACCTTGCAGGAGGCAACGTTTACTTTGATACCTCAAAGCTTGACGAATACTACGTTTTCAACAAGCACGACAGCGATGAGCTTATGGTTGGTGTCCGTGAGGGTGTTGAAGAAGATACGAACAAGCGTAATAAAAATGACTTTGTGCTCTGGTTCACAAAATCAAAATTTGAGGAGCAAGCACTTAAGTGGGATTCACCCTGGGGGGTAGGCTATCCCGGTTGGCATATCGAATGCTCTGCGATCAGCCTTAAGCACCTTGGCGAATACCTTGATATCCATTGTGGCGGTATCGACAATGCCTTCCCCCACCATACAAATGAAATTGCACAAAGTGAAGCCTTCATCGGTCACAAGTGGTGTAACTTCTGGTTCCACGTGCTCCACCTTAATACAAATACAGGTAAAATGAGTAAGTCCAAGGGCGAGTTTCTTACCGTTTCACTTCTTGAGGAAAAGGGCTACAATCCCCTTGCTTACAGATTCTTCTGCCTTCAGTCACATTACAGAAAGCAGCTTGTTTTCTCCTATGAGAATCTTGATGGTGCCGCAACTGCTTACGATAAGCTTCTTAAGAAAATTGCAGCACTTAAGGATGACCCTGCTGAGGAGCTTGATACAGCAGCTGTTGAAAAGCTTACCGCATCCTTCAAGGGCGCGCTTGATAATGATATCAACACATCACTTGCTATTACTGCAGTTTATGACGTACTTAAGGAAAAGACAAATGACAAAACAAAAATTTACCTTCTCAATGACTTCGACAGAGTTCTTTCACTTGACCTTGTTGAGGGAGCAAGGAAGATGACAGAGCAGACCGAGGAGCCTCAGGGCGAGAAGGATGAGCTTACTGTCTACGTAGAGGAGCAGATTGCTCTCAGAGCTGCTGCAAAGAAGGAAAAGAATTTTGCTGAGGCAGACAGAATCAGAAACGAGCTTCTTGAAAAAGGTATAAAGCTTCTTGATACAAGAGAGGGCACAACCTGGTCAAAAGAGTAAGATATTATTGGAGTAGAATATATGACAAGTAAAGAAAGAGCAAAGCTTCGTGCAGAGGCAAACGGACTTGATCCGATCTTTCAGATCGGCAAGGAGGGTGTGACCGACGCGGTTGTTGCACAGCTTGAGGATACCTTCAATACACGTGAGCTTTTTAAAATCAAGGTTCACCTTGAAACAGCACCCGAAAGCCCCAAAGAGCTTGCAACAAAAATTGCTGAGGCTACAGGCTGTGACATCGTTCAGGTTATCGGTGGTACAATCGTTGTTTTTCGTATCAATCTTATTCTCCGTCAGAAAGAGGCAGAGAAAAAGAAGAGACAGAAGGAAAAGGCACGTCGCGAAGCAATTGAAAGACGTACCGAGCGTAATAAAAGGAAATACAGCAGGTAGTTACTATGGATGAAATTATTACTGTACAACAAAAGAAAGAAAAAAAGAAAAAAGCTCCTTTTATTGCAGGTATATTGGTTCTTGTGCTTGCAATTGTCGGTGTGGTGAGCATTGTTGAAAAATTCGTCGGTGTGGTGAACACACGGTCTGAGGTAAATGTGGAGTATGCTGAATATGCAAAATTCCTTACATGGGTTGTGGGCGTTGACCCTGATCCCTTCAGCGATATCACAAAGGCAAACAAGGAGGCACTCCGCAACATCGCTATATGTGATATGCTCAGCGACAGCGTGAAAACAGGTGAGTATGAGGTGAGTGAAAAGGGACTCGTTGTTCCTGCTGATGCTGTTGAGAAGCACTACGTTGCAATGTTCGGTTCGGAGAATCCCATTGTCCACGGAACGGTTGTAGGTTACGGCTATCAGTTCGACTACGACCAGAACAAGGCTGTATATTATGTGCCTCTTTCAGGTGCAACCCCACCATTTGCGGTTCGCATTGAGTCTGTTGACAAATCGGGTGATGTAATTCAGCTTCGTGTGGGTTACGTTGGTACAGGTAATGTGGAAATTCAGCCTGACGGTTCAATCGGTGCTGCAGATCCGGATAAGTATGCCGACATCACCTTGCAGAAAACAGATTCCGGCTACAATCTTATTTCACTTATGACAGTTACCGTAGGTGAGCATCAATAAGTTATTTTTTCTTTAAATGCACATACGCTACAGGCGTGTGTGCTTTTTTGTTTATTATGAATATTACAGAGAGTGTGTGTTTGTTAATTCTTACCATTTAAAATGAAATACAGTTGTGGTATTATGATATTAACTAAGATAAAAAGGAGGATTATATGTGAAAAGAATTCTTGGTTTACTTCTCAGCGCGTTGCTGATTATGAGCATTTTTACTTGTGTTCCTGTCAGCGCAGTTGAGGAAATTTTAGACGATGTTGCTATTTCCGACGAATCAGTTGCGGTTTTTGATGAAGTCGAGGCAACATACAACATAGCACTCACAGTAAAGTCAGCAATGAAAGGTGTTGAGCTTAAATGGGAGTGTGACGGCGAAGCAGATGCGTATGCTGTTTATCGTCGTGCGGCAGGCGAAAAGACAACTGAAAAAATTGCAGAGGTAACGGAGTTTACCTATACAGATGAGAACGTAGTCAACAACAACTACTATAAATACCATGTTGTTGCAATAAAGGAAGGTGAGGAGCAGACCCCTTCAGAGTCTATCCTCATAAAACACCTTGTGGCACCTGCAACAGTAAAGGCATCTAACGGATTGAAGGGTGTGGATATCACCTGGACGGCGGTAGAGGGTGCATCCGCGTATGATATTTATTTCCGCGGTGCCGGACAGACCGCTTATCAGCTTATTAAATCAAGCGCAAAGGAAGGGGCAACGGTAATACATAGCGGTGCAAAAACAGGAGAGTATTACAGATATGCCGTTGTTGCAAGATATGGCAAATATGTTGGCGCATTTAATACTAATGGTCCCGTAGTAAAGTGTGTTCAAGCTCCGGTTCTTATCAGTGCAACCAACCAGAAGAATGGCGTTCTGGTTAAATGGAAAGCTGTTCAGGGAGCAACAGGATATCGTGTGTATAGTCGTGTAGAACGTGCAAAAAGTTATGTGTACCTTGGAACAGTTACAACAACAAGCTTTACCGATACAAAGGCTGTAAGCGGAAAGTATTACAAGTATGTTGTAAGAGCGGTTCACGGTTCAACATATAGTAATTTCGATTCAAACGGTAAGGTTCTTAAATATGTTCAGGCACCTAAGCTCCTCGGTATTGCAAATGGTACCGACGGTATCTATATAAAATGGCAGCTCGTAAGCGGTGCAGATAAATATGCTATTTATCGCCGTGGTGCAGGTGAGAAATACAAATACCTCAAGACAGTAAGTGCATCCGCAGGAAACAGATACAAGGATACCACAGCAGTTGCTTGTCAGTATTACAGATACACCGTAATGGCTGTTTCCGGTAATACTTACAGCGGTTATGATCCAAACGGCCTTTTGCTTAAATTTATGCCTCTTAATGGTACGTGGAATAAGGCGGTTTCATACAACTTCTACAAATATGCAGTAGGTAAGGTTAAAAATGATGGTGCTGCCGGCTACACTATCAAGGCTTGGCAGGATGTTAAGAGCCTTACGGTAAAATCATCTGACAGCGCACTGTCTTCTGCACTTAAGGAGGAATTCAAAAAGGCCTTTGGTGAGGTAGTTAATCTTTCATTCCCCAAGAATTCGTCGGATGCTTATGATTGTTTCCCTGCAAACACAGTTGCATATAATCAGGTTAAGAGTGCAACCTGTACCAAAAAAGGGAACAACTATGTAATCAAGGTTGTATTCGTTGATACTAAGAACCCCAAAGAGGGTGGGAATAACGCCATCTCTAAAACAGCACCTATGTATGCTGATATGGTAGGTATGGCTAATGCAATGCGTGACGGTGAAGCTATCACAAAGGCAACAGGTTCAGCAAATTACACAGCATATACGGTAACTGCAGAGATTAAACCTGATGGTAAGTTTGTGAATATGACACACAGCGGACCTTGTAAGGCAACTCTTGATCTGTATGCACCCGGATTAGGTAATATAGATGTTGATATGAGTCTTGTTTTCAATGCAAGATACACAGGATTTACTTATTAATCAACTGTATAAATCAGCCCTCGGAAGGTTTGTCCTTCCGAGGGCATAATTTTTATTAGTTGAATTTATATTGTGTTGCCTTTGGTAGCGGCTTTTTTTACTGCCTCTGCAATTTCTGTTGCAACGTTTTTATCGAGTGCCGAGGGAATAATATTCTCCTCGTTAAGCTCGCTTTCGGGAATGTGGTTTGCCAGTGCGTAAGCAGCGGCAAGCTTCATTTCCTCTGTGATAGCCTTTGCACCGCAGTCAAGGGCACCGCGGAATATACCGGGGAAAACGAGAACGTTGTTTATCTGATTGGGGAAATCTGAGCGACCTGTTCCCACAACCCTTGCTCCCGCTTCTTTTGCAAGGTCGGGCATAATTTCGGGTGTGGGGTTTGCCATTGCGAAAACAATAGCATCCTCATTCATTGACCGAATCATACCCTGTGATACAATAGCGGGCGCGGAAACGCCAATGAAAACGTCGGCATTTTTAATTGCAACGCTCAAATCACCCTTAAGCCCCTCAGGATTTGTAATTTTTGCAAGATTCTGTCTTTCTTCGCCCAAAAGGTCATCGTTTTCGTCAATAATGCCACGTCTGTCAACCAGTACCATGTTTTTTGCGCCTGCGGCAATAAGCATCTTTGAAATAGCAGTTCCTGCAGCTCCGAGTCCATTGACAACCACTTTAACATTGTCAATGGATTTTCCAACAACACGAAGTGCGTTGAGCACACCTGCAAGTACAACTACTGCAGTACCGTGCTGATCGTCGTGGAAAATGGGTATATCACAGATTTCTTTTAATTTTTTTTCGATTTCGAAGCATCTTGGTGCGGAAATGTCTTCAAGGTTTATACCGCCAAAGCTACCTGAAAGCAGGTAAATTGTGCGGACAATTTCGTCAACATCCTTTGACTTAATGCAAAGGGGAAAAGCATCAACGTCAGCGAAAGCCTTGAAAAGTGCACATTTACCCTCCATAACGGGCATACCTGCCTCGGGACCTATGTCCCCAAGTCCGAGTACAGCCGTTCCGTCCGTTACAACCGCCACAAGGTTGTTTCTGCGGGTAAGCTGAAAGGACTTGCTTGTATCTTTCTGTATTTCAAGGCAAGCCTCTGCTACACCCGGGGTGTAGGCAAGTGACATATCCTTGCGGGTGTCTATGGGGCAACGGGTAACAACTTCAATTTTGCCGTTCCATTCGTAGTGCTTTTTTAGTGATTCTGCTTTAACGTCCATAATTATTCCTGGTTTGCCTGCAACTTGAGGTAAGCATTGATGAAGCCGTCAATGTCACCATCCATAACTGCATTGATGTTACCATTTTCGAAGCTTGTTCTGTGGTCCTTTGCAAGTGTGTAGGGCATAAATACGTAAGAACGGATCTGACTGCCCCATGCAATTTCCTTCTGAACGCCCTTGATATCACTGATTTTGTCAAGGTGCTCACGTTCTTTGATTTCAATAAGCTTTGACTTAAGCATACGCATAGCAACCTCACGGTTCTGGTGCTGGCTACGTTCAACCTGACAGGAGCAGACGATACCTGTGGGAATATGTGTAAGACGAACAGCAGATGAAGTCTTGTTAACCTTCTGTCCGCCTGCACCTGATGAACGGTAAACGTCCATCTTAATGTCCTCGGGTGCGATTTCAACCTCAATGCTATCGTCGATTTCAGGCATTACCTCAAGAGATGCGAATGAAGTGTGGCGTCTGCCTGAAGCATCAAAGGGTGACACACGAACAAGACGGTGAATACCGCTTTCGCTTTTCATATAGCCGTAAGCATTTTCACCCTCGATAAGGATAACTGCAGATTTAAGACCTGCCTCATCACCGTCAAGGTAGTCAAGTGTTGAAACCTTGAAGCCGTGACGTTCACCCCAACGGTTGTACATACGGAAAAGCATCTGTGCCCAATCCTGAGCCTCTGTTCCGCCTGCACCTGCGTGGAAGGTGAGGATGGCGTTGTTGCTGTCATATTCACCTGTAAGGAGAGTTGAGAGAGTCATTGCATCAAGCTGTGCAATGAAAGCATCCACACTCTCGCGGCACTCGGAGAAAAGGCTTTCATCCTCTTCTTCGTTTGCAAGCTCAATAAGTGTAAGAGTATCCTCAAAAGATGCCTTAAGGTCATCGTAAGCCTTGATTTTATTCTTGAGTGCAGCCATATGCTGGGTGAGCTTCTGTGAGCGCTGAATATCATCCCAGAAACCGTCCTTTGCGCTTTCTGCCTCTAATTCCTCAACCTCTTCAATCATCTTTTTAAGACCAAGAGCTTCTGCAAGGTCTGTAAGCTTATCTTCATAAGAGTTGAGTTCAAGTCGTAATTCTTCAAACTGAAGCATATATATATTCCTTTCTCAAAATGGTTTGTTACATATTTTTACAAATAACTATTATAACCAAATATCTGCCGTATGTAAAGAAGAACTTTTAATTTATGATATATATAAATACAAAAAATATAAAACACTTGCAATATTCGGAAATTCGTGTTATTATAACATCCGTATGAAATGCAGTGACGGAGACAGTAGGTCTGCAACAGATTAAAAGCGAGTCGGGGATGGTGTAAGCCCGGTATGATGTGCAGAAGCCGAATATCACTCCTGAGCAGAGGGCTGAATTGCAGTAGGCTTCTCCGGTGCCCACCGTTACAGGGGCAGCGTATGACGGTACGCTTGTAATAAGGGTGGTTAACAAAGCAGGTCTTTGTCCCGTATTACGGGGCAAGGGCTTTTTAATTTTAATGGCATGTTTTAAATTAAAGTATAATTTTGGAGGTAAAAGTCAATGTACGATCCTATTTCCCCAAATGTTAACTTTGTCGAGCAGGAGAAACAGATTGAAAAATTCTGGCGCGATGAAAAAATATTTGAAAAGAGTATTGAGGACAGAAAAAACGGAACACCTTACGTCTTTTACGATGGTCCCCCCACAGCAAACGGTAAGCCTCATATCGGTCACGTGCTTACACGTGTTATCAAGGATATGATTCCACGTTACCGTACAATGAAGGGTTGTATGGTTCCCCGTAAGGCCGGTTGGGATACACACGGTCTCCCTGTTGAGCTTGAGGTTGAAAAGCTTCTTGGTCTTGACGGTAAAGAGCAGATTGAAGAATATGGTCTTGACCCCTTTATCGGTCATTGTAAGGAAAGTGTTTGGAAATACAAGGGTATGTGGGAGGATTTCTCACGTACAGTTGGTTTTTGGGCAGATATGGATGACCCCTACGTAACATACCACAATGAGTTTATTGAGTCTGAGTGGTGGGCACTCAAGAAGATTTACGAGAAAACCCTTCTTTACAAGGGCTTCAAAATTGTTCCCTATTGTCCCCGTTGCGGAACACCTCTTTCGTCACACGAGGTGGCACAGGGCTACAAGACAGTTAAAGAGCGTTCAGCAGTTGTGCGTTTTAAGGTTGTCGGTGAGGATGCTTACTTCCTTGCTTGGACAACAACTCCTTGGACATTGCCTTCAAACGTTGCACTTTGCGTAAACCCTAACGACGTTTACTGCAAGGTTAAGGCTGCAGATGGCTTCACATATTATATGGCAGAGGCGCTCCTTGACAAGGTTCTCGGCAGGCTGGCAACTGAGGATGCACCTGCTTATGAGGTTCTTGAAACATACAAGGGTATCGACCTTGAACACAAGGAATATGAGCCCCTTTTCGACTATGTTAAACCTATCTGCGATAAACAGAATAAAAAGGCGTTCTTTATTACTGCAGATAACTATGTTACAATGACAGACGGTACAGGTATCGTTCACATTGCACCTGCTTTCGGTGAGGATGACGCTAAGGTCGGCAGACGTTATGACCTTCCCTTCGTACAGCTTGTTGACGGCAAGGGCGAAATGTCTGAGCCCACACCTTACGCAGGTACATTCGTTAAGAATGCTGACCCCATGGTACTTGTTGACCTTGATAAGGCAGGCCTTCTTTTCGATGCACCTAAGTTTGAGCACGAATATCCCCATTGCTGGAGATGTAATACACCCCTCATTTACTATGCAAGAGAATCCTGGTTTATTAAGATGACCGAGGTTAAGGATGACCTCATCAGAAATAATAACACTATCAACTGGATTCCCGAGAGTATCGGTAAGGGCCGTTTCGGTGACTGGCTTGAAAACGTTCAGGACTGGGGTATTTCACGTAACCGTTATTGGGGTACACCCCTTAATATCTGGGAGTGTGAATGCGGTCATCGTCACTCAATCGGCTCTATTGAAGAGCTTAAGTCAATGAGCGACAACTGTCCGGATGATATCGAGCTTCACAGGCCTTATATTGATGCTGTTACAATCAAGTGTCCCGAATGCGGTAAGCAGATGCAGAGAGTACCCGAGGTTATTGACTGCTGGTTTGACTCAGGCGCAATGCCCTTTGCACAGCACCACTATCCCTTTGAAAACAAGGATTTATTCGAGGCACAGTTTCCTGCAGACTTCATTTCAGAGGCTGTTGACCAGACACGTGGCTGGTTCTATTCACTTCTTGCAATTTCCACACTTATTTTCAACAAGGCTCCTTATAAGAATGTTATTGTTCTCGGTCATGTTCAGGACGAAAACGGTCAGAAGATGAGTAAATCAAAGGGTAACGCAGTTGATCCCTTTGATGCACTTGAGAGCTATGGTGCGGATGCTATCCGTTGGTACTTCTACACTAACTCTGCTCCCTGGCTTCCTAACCGTTTCCACGGTAAGGCAGTTGTTGAAGGTCAGCGTAAGTTTATGAGTACTTTGTGGAACACCTATGCATTCTACGTGCTCTATGCAAATATTGATAAGTTTGACCCCTCAAAGTACAATATTGATGAGTGCAAGCTCACTGTAATGGATAAATGGCTTCTCTCAAAGCTTAACTCAATGGTTAAGACTGTTGACGAAAACCTTTCAAATTATCGTATTCCCGAGGCAGCAAAGGCTCTTCAGGAGTTTACCGATGAAATGAGCAACTGGTATGTACGTCGCGGAAGAGAACGTTATTGGGTACAGGGCGAAACAGATGATAAGACAGCGGCTTATATGACACTTTATACCGCACTTGTTACAGCTGCCAAAACAGCGGCACCTATGGTTCCTTTTATGGCAGAGGCTATTTACAGAAATCTTGTTTGCAACGTGGATAAATCTGCTCCCGAAAGTGTACATCTTTGCGAGTTCCCCGTTGTACAGGAGAATCTTATCGACAAAGACCTTGAAAAGAATATGGACGAGGTTGTTGGTATCGTTGTTCTTGGTCGTGCGGCTCGTAATGGTTCAAATATGAAAAACCGTCAGCCTCTCAGTACAATGTACGTTCAGAGCGACAAAAAGGTTGAAGGCTATTTCATTGATATCATCAGAGAAGAACTTAATGTTAAGAATGTTGACTTTGTTGAGGATGCAAGCAGCTTTGTTTCCTACGTATTCAAGCCTCAGCTTCGCACAGTAGGTCCCAAGTACGGCAAGCAACTGGGAGAAATCAGGGAAGCGCTTGCAGGTCTCGAATCATCTGCAAAGGCTACACTCGATGCAGAGGGTAAGCTTACCTTTGAACTTCCCGGTGGTGTGGTTGAACTTACTGCAGAGGATATCCTTCTTGAAACAAAGCAGAAGGAAGGTGTGTTTACAGTTTCTGACAAGGGCGTCACAGTTGCACTTGATACAGAGCTTACACCTGAGCTTATTGAAGAAGGCTTCGTAAAAGAGCTTATCAGTAAGATTCAGACAATGCGTAAGGATTCTGATTTCAATGTTATGGACAGAATTACAGTTGCTATCTCAGGTAATGCAAAGGTTCTTGAAATTGCCAAGGCTAACGAGAACGTGATTTCAACCGTTGTTCTTTCCGATGCAATTGCTGAAGGTAACGGCGAGGGCAAGGAATGGGATATTAACGGTGAGAAGGTAACTATCGCTGTTAACAGAGTTTAATAAGATTTTCGGTTTTTGTATCTGACTTGATTTAAATTAAAACCAATTAAAAATCACTCACCCGACTCAAATTGAGTCGGGTGAGTTGTTTCTTGTTTCTTTAGCAAAGAGACAAAAGAAAATGCTGTCGAAATTATCTTCCGACAGCATTTTTAATGCCTTGTAAAATGTGTTTTTTGGCTTCCACTGCTTTGCTTACGGGTAAAGCCTCCATTCCCTCAAGGGGATATTCTAGGCCAAGCTCCTTGTATTTGCTCACTCCCATTGTGTGATAGGGCAGTACGTCAAGCGCCTTAAGGTTCTTGAGCTTGCCGATGAATTCACCAAGGGCAATAAGCTCATCGGGATTATCGGTGTAGCCCTCAATAATTATATGTCGTACCCATAGCGGAACGTTCTTTACCTCAAGAAATTTCGCAAATGCAAGAATATTATTGTTGCTTGCGCCTGTAATTTTCCTGTGTTTAACCGAATCAATATGCTTGATATCAAGCATCACAAGGTCAGTGTAATCAAGAAGTGTGTCAAGCTTTTTAAGGTAATCCTCTTTTTCGGGGTTGTATACAATACCCGACGTATCAATGCAGGTGTGGATATTTTCCGATTTGGCTCTTTTAAAAAGCTCAATGAGGAAGTCGGTTTGTAACAATGGCTCTCCGCCTGTAACGGTTATACCGCCATTCTTGTAAAAAGGACGGTTCTTGTTGAATTCATCAATGATTTCATCAACTGTTACGGGTCTACCGCCATCAATCTGCCAGGTATCGGGGTTGTGACAGTATATGCACCTTAAGGGGCACCCCTGCATAAATAAAACGTATCTGATACCGGGGCCATCAACCGTACCGAAGCTTTCTTTGGAGTGGATATAGCCTGTCATAATCAGATTTTATCGTGGAATGTTCTTGAAATAACCTCATCCTGCTGTTCCTTTGTAAGCTTTATGAAGTTTACTGCATAACCGCTTACACAAACTGTAAGCTGAGGATATTTTTCGGGATGGGCCTGAGCATCAAGCAAGGTTTCCTTTGTGAAAACGTTTACGTTGAGGTGATGTCCGCCCTTTGCACAATAACCATCAAGAAGAGTTACAAGGTTGTCAATCTGGTTCTGTGTTGCTGCCATAATAATTCCTCCTGTGAAAATTTAAAATCAGTCCCGGGTATTAACATCGTCAAGCCCCTCAAACAGAGTAGGGGAGCTGCAAGCACCGTTGCTGCAATCAAGGTCAATTTCAATGTCACCGGCAAAGATCTGATCGTCCTTACCCAGGGCGCCGGGAATAATAGAGAAGGTATTTGAAATACCGTCCTGAGCATCCACAAAGGGAAGCTTTGCAACAGAAGCAAGGGAAGCTACTGCACCATGAGAATCACGTCTGTGCATGGGGTTTGCACCGGGGGCAAATGCCTCGCCCTTTTTTCTGCCGTCGGGTGTTGCACCTGTGTTTTTACCGTATACAACATTTGAAGTGATGGTCAGAATTGAAGTTGTGGGGATACTGCCTCTGTATGTGTGATTCTTTTTGATATGCATCATAAATCTGTGCACGATATCATAAGCAATCTTATCAACACGGTCATCGTCGTTGCCGTATTTGGGGAAGTCGCCTTCAACCTCGTAGTCAGTTACAATGCCTCTTTCATCACGTATGGCTTTAACCTTGGCATACTTAATTGCAGAGAGTGAGTCTGCAACTACTGAAAGACCTGCAATACCTGTGGCAAACCAACGTGTAACCTTTTTGTCGTGAAGAGCCATCTGAAGCTTTTCATAACTGTATTTGTCGTGCATATAGTGGATAATGTTGAGTGTGTTTACGTAAACCTCTGCAAGCCACTCCATCATAGCATCGTATTTAGCCATAACGTCGTCATAGTCGAGATATTCGGAAGTGATAGGCCTGTATTCGGGTGCAATCTGCTTACCGCTGATTTCATCAACACCGCCGTTGATAGCGTAAAGAAGACATTTTGCAAGGTTTGCACGTGCACAGAAGAACTGCATTTCCTTACCAAGTCGCATTGATGATACACAACACGCGATAGCGTAGTCGTCACCATGTGTGAAGCGCATAAGGTCATCATTTTCGTACTGTACGGATGAGGTTTCAATAGAAACCTTTGCACAGAAGCGCTTGAAATTCTCGGGGAGGCGTGTGCTCCACAGAACAGTAAGGTTGGGTTCGGGTGCTGCACCAAGGTTCTCCAATGTGTGAAGATATCTGTAAGACATCTTTGTAACCATGTGTCTGCCGTCAATAGCAACACCTGCAATTGACTCTGTTACCCACTGAGGGTCACCTGAGAAGAGGGCGTTGTATTCGGGTGTGCGGGCGAATTTGATAAGACGCAGCTTCATAATGAAATGGTCAATCATTTCCTGAATTTCGCTCTCGGTATAAATGCCGTTCTGAAGGTCACGCTGTGAGTAAATATCAAGGAAGGTTGATGTTCTTCCCAATGACATTGCAGCACCATTCTGCTCCTTTACAGCGCCGAGATACGCGAAGTAAAGCCATTGAATAGCCTCTTTTGTATCCTTGGCAGGCTTTGAAATATCATAGCCATAGCTGAGAGCCATCTTCTTGAGATCCTCAAGTGCACGAATCTGCTCGGAGATTTCCTCACGCTCCTGAATAACATGTGAGTACATTGCAGAACGGGTTGTTTCCTTCTGCTCTAATTTATCATCAATAAGGCGGTCAATACCATAGAGTGCAACTCGACGGTAGTCACCGATGATTCTGCCTCTGCCATAAGCATCGGGCAGACCTGTGATGATGTGGCTTGAACGACAAGCACGCATCTCAGGGGTATAAGCATCAAAAACACCTGCGTTGTGAGTCTTTCTGTGAGTTGTAAAAAACTCCTTAATCTCAGGGTCGATCTCGTAGCCGTTGTCTCTGCAAGCCTTTTCAGCCATACGAATACCACCATAGGGCATAAGCGCACGCTTGAAGGGCTTGTCTGTCTGGAAACCGACAATCTTTTCTTTATCTTTATTAAGGTAGCCCGGGGCGTGTGAGGTTATTGTGGAAATAACCTTAGTGTCCATATCAAGGACTCCGCCTGCCTCTCGTTCCTTCTGAGAAAGCTCAAGAACCTGATTCCACAAATCAAGAGTATCCTGTGTGGGGGCTGTGAGAAAGCTTTCGTCACCGTCATAGGGTGTGAAATTGTGCTTGATAAAGCTGCGTACGTTTATTTCTTTTTTCCACGTGCCGCCTTCAAAACCATTCCAATTTTCAAAATCCATTAAATGATTCTCCCTTGTTTTCTATTACGAAATGATTATAACAAATTGTTTTATAATAATCAACGAACTTTGACTAAATAGTCATAGGAAAATAGTGTTTAAAAACCCTTATTTTTGTTGATTTTTTCGTATAGTTATTATATGTACTGATATTTTGTCCCCAAAAAGGTTAAAAAACACAAAAAAGGAGCGAAAACGCTCCTTTAGTTCATTCATTTATTTTATTGTAGTGAGCCTTTATTGCCTCAAAGGTTTCTCTGCTGAGGTTGTGTTCAATTTTGCAGGCATCCTGTGATGCGATAGCAGGGTCCACTCCTAAAGCAATGAGAGTGTTCGTGAGAATGGTGTGACGCTCGTACATTGATTTGGCAATATCCTCACCACTTGCGGTGAGTGTTATGTGACCATTACCGTCAACAACGATATAGCCCTCTTTTTTGAGAATGCCCACAGCACGGCTTACGCTGGGCTTGGAATAACCCATATAGTCGCACACGTCAATTGAGCGCACCACGTCACGCTCCTTTGATAACACAAAGATCGATTCAAGATACATTTCACCTGATTCTTGCACAAGGTCACCTCCTTTTTGCTGTGTCCGCTTAATGATACCACAAAACATATTTTTTTGCAATATGTATAAAATCGAACTGTGTAAGGTAAAATATAGAAGAAATTTTTGGGTTTAAGGAGATATTATAATGTGCGGTATTATTGGCAAAATCGGAGTGGAGGATGTGATGCCACGATTGCTTACGGGTCTTGAAAGGCTAGAGTACAGGGGATATGATTCATCCGGTGTTGCGGTTATGCAAAACGGCAGACTCAAGGGATATAAGGCGGTGGGCAGAATAAGTGAGCTGCGCAAGGAGCTTAAGGTGTTTGCTCCTGAAAGCATTGTCGGTATTGCTCACACCCGATGGGCAACTCACGGTGCGCCTACCAAGGAAAATGCCCATCCTCACCTGAGTCCTGACGGGATGTTTGCGGTTGTCCATAACGGCATAATTGAAAATACCGAGGAAATCAAAAGAACTCTGCTTAAGGGAGATAAATCCTTTTTGTCGGATACTGATACGGAAGTCTTTGTTCATCTGCTTGAAAAATACTACAAGGGTGATCCCATAAGTGCCATTGCAAATGCCTGTGCCGTGCTTAAGGGTTCCTATGCCTTCGGTATACTGTGCCGGGATTTCCCGGGCACGCTTTTTGCCGCAGCAAGTGCCAGCCCACTTGTGGTTGCCAGGTGCGAGAGTGGGATTTATATCGCCTCGGACGGTGGAGCGATTGACGATTTACCGAGTGCCGTTTACAGACTGTCTCAGGGTGAAATCTGCTGTGCTGACAGCGATACGGTGAATTTTTATGACGCCTCCGGTATGGAAATAAACAAAAAGACAGAGGAATTCTCATTCGATAGCGGTGACTTCCGTAAAGACGGCTTTGAGCATTATATGTTAAAGGAGATTATGGAGCAGCCCCTTGCAGTTGAACGCACCATTAAAAGCCTTGTAAAAAATAAAATGATATATTTGCCCGATTCCTCAATTGACGATGAGTTTTTTAAAGAAAATATCAAGGAAGTTGTTTTTATTGCCTGTGGCTCTGCTTACCATACAGGGCTTGTGGGTAAAAGAGTGGTTGAAAAGCTGTGTAAAATCCCCTGCCGGGCAGAAATTGCATCGGAGTTCAGATATTCAGAGCCTCTTATAACCCCTGATACGTTGACAGTTTTCATAAGTCAAAGTGGTGAAACTGCGGATACACTCGCTTCCCTCAGGCTTGCTAAAAGGTGCGGAGCGCAGGTTCTGTCAATCGTCAACGTAGAGGGTAGTGCAATGGCACGGGAGAGCGAAAACGTAATATTCACATGCGCGGGTAAGGAGATTGCAGTTGCTACTACAAAAGCCTATTCCGCACAGCTTGTGTCACTCTATGCCCTGGCACTTTATATTGCAGGTCTTCGGGGTTCTGTTGACGAAGGAAAATATGACAAACTCGTGGATGAGCTTATGTGCCTGCCACAGAAAATAAAAGAAACCTTAGAGCTTGTCAACGAGGACGTAAAGACTGTTGCAAAGGAGCTTTTTACATCGAAGGATATCTTCTATATCGGCAGATTGGGTGACTATGCTACAGCCTGTGAGGGCTCACTTAAAATGAAGGAAATCAGCTATATAAACAGTCAGGCTTATGCATCGGGTGAGCTGAAGCACGGTACGATATCACTGATTGAACAGAATACTCCTGTGATTGCTATAGCAGGCGAGAAAAAGGTTATCTCGAAGACTGCAAGCAATATCTGTGAGGTTGCCGCCCGCGGAGCAAAGGTTGTAGGCTTTACGACTGCAACAGGCAAAAGCCTTCTGCAGGGAGCAACGAGAATTGTATGTGTAAATGATACGGCAGAGGAATTTGTAAGTTCACTTTTGGTACTGCCTCTACAGCTTCTTAGTTATTACACTGCAAAGCTGAGAGGGTGTAGTATCGACAAACCGAAAAACCTTGCGAAAAGTGTTACGGTAGAATAAAACAAACCCGAAATCTGCGATGATTTCGGGCATTTTTATATTTATTATTTTGAATTTTTTAAAGGGATGAGATTTGCTTTTTTTAGTAAAAAAATTATTGCGGGAATAAGTGTGAATTGAAGAATAAGTCCGGGTATTGCGTTTGTTATCCCGTTGGCAATGAACATTGCAAAGGTGAAGCTTTCATCACCAAGACCAAGCATTACCGCTCGTGCGATTCCCCACACAATTCTGCCTGAAATAACGGTAAATAGGAGTGTGGCGAAAAGTTTTTTTACAGACTGAGCTTCAGATTTTTGAAACAACAATCCTGCAAGTAATCCATATGTAAGCAGTTCAAATGCCATTCCCACTGCGTTAGGGTAGAGGACGGGCATACCAAAGATAAGTGAACGGATTAGTGGTACAAAAAATCCGACAGTTCCACCGTATTTCCATCCGCATATAAGACCGCACAGAAGCACGGGTAAGTGCATTGGCAGCAGCATATTGCCGATTTCACGTATCTGTCCTGTCAGGAATGGTAACACAAGACCCAAGGCAAAAAACATTGCCGATAAAACAAGCTTTTGTAAATTGTATTTTTTCATAATTTCTCCGTAGTAGATTTGATTTATATATTCTACCAAACCGAAAAGTATTTTACAATATCATATGTAAATTAATAGTTAGACAATTACAACAAAGTAAAGGGTAATTATTTGTTGCAGTTGCCGTTTTTTTATTTTCTGTTTGTTTTTGTTACAATAAGGATGTATAATTGTAAGGCAAGGGTGGTAGTATTATGAAACTTTTAAAAATAATATCAGGTGTATTTGCAGGGTTTTCTGTGAAGAATGCAGTTTACAAGGAGATTACACTTGAAAGTATCCGAGATCTGATTACCGGTTGTGAGGCTTTGCCGGACGGTGTTAAATACACCGCACACACAGGTTGTGTAAACACTCCCGACAATTCATTGGAATCTATTGAAAAGGGTGTGAAATACGGTGCAGATATAGTTGAATTTGATGTAAGATTTCACAACGATGACATAGTTCTTTCCCACGATGAGCCTGTGGGGGGAGAGGTTACTCTCGAACAGGCTTTTCTGAAGGTCAAAGAATACGAAGGCTTGATGGTCAATGTTGACGTAAAAAGTACAGAGCAACTTCATCTTGTGCAGGAAATAGCCACCAAAACGAATGTCATTGACAGAATCTTTTTCACGGGAATAGGTGAAGAGGATGTTGAAACAGTAAAAAAAGAGTGTCCGTTGATAACATATTACCTCAATATTGGTGTTTTGCCGACGGCTAAGCAGACACCGGAATATCTGCAGTCACTTGTAGATAAGGTCAGGAAATGTGGCGCTGTAGGAATAAACTTCAACAAAGCTAATGCTTCAAAGGAGCTTGTGGAAGCATTTCATAGTGTAGGTCTTAAGGTATCAATATGGACTGTAAGTAAGGAGCACGAGATGTACAAGGTGCTTTCCTACTGTCCTGATAACATAACTACACGCAGACCCGATAAAATGCAAACAATTCTGAATGGGGTTGAAAAGGTGCTTCCGAAAGAATCGACACAATCATAAAATCGCAGAGGGAGAAAAAATATGCTTGAGATTAAAAATAAAAAGTTCTGTATGGACGGCGAGGAGTTTCATATTTATTCGGGTGCTATGCACTATTTCAGAATTCCCGCCGAGTATTGGGAGGACAGACTCCTTAAACTGAAGGCGGCAGGTCTCAATACTGTTGAAACCTATGTGCCTTGGAATTTTCACGAACCTCGCAAGGGCGAGTTCTGCTTTGAGGGTATGCTTGACATTGAACGCTTCGTAAAAACCGCACAGGATATTGGTCTTTACGTTATTGTGCGACCTGGTCCGTATATTTGTGCGGAGTGGGATTTGGGCGGTCTTCCTGCGTGGCTTCTTAAGGATAAAAATATAAAACTCCGTTGTTGGGATAAGAAGTACATAAAGGCGGTTGAAGATTTCTTCAAGGTGCTTATACCCAAACTTTTGCCATATCAGGAGAGCAACGGCGGTAAACTTATTGCAATGCAGGTTGAAAATGAGTACGGCTCATTCGGCAGAGATAAAAAGTATCTTTACTGGCTCCGTGATTATATGAAGGAACTTGGTGTAACCTGTCAGCTTTTCACCTCCGACGGTGAGGATAAATATTTCTTCTCGGGCGGAGGTATTCCCGAGGAATTTATGGTTGCAAACTTCGGCGGTTACAACGAAAACCGTTTTAACGATTTGAAACTCCTGCAACCTGATAAGCCCCTTATGTGCGGTGAGCATTGGTGCGGTTGGTTTGACCGTTGGGGCACATCACACCATACAGACGACCCCGAAGAAACTCTGGGAAGAAGCCTTGACGGTTTTTTCACAGAAGATGCAAGTTTCAATCTTTATATGTTCCATGGCGGAACAAACTTCGGGTTTTCCTCAGGAGCTAATTACTATGACTGCTATTGCCCCACCACCACAAGCTATGATTATGGCGCACCTCTTAATGAATATGGTGGATATACGGAAAAATACTTTATTCTAAGGGACAGAATGGGGAAAAAGTTGGGCAAGGAGCTTCCGGAACTCCCTCCTGATGCACAAACAAAAGCCTATGGCAACATTAAATTCACTGGGTTTGCAGATTTGCAGAAGGTCTATAAAAGTTTTGCAAAGCACAAGAAATCACATATTCCCTACACAATGGAGCACTATGGTCAGAACAGCGGTTTGATTCTCTATAGCACGGTTCTCAAAGGCTTCTATGATGATTCAAAACTTAATGCCTTCGGTGTTCACGATATTGCGTATGTTTATATCAATGGTGAATTGAAGCATATCTATGACCGCACAAAGCTTAAAGGACAGGCTCTTCACGATGAGAGCTTCAGCGTTGAAATTCCTGCTTTTAATGGTGAGTGCAGAGTTGATATTCTTGTACAGGCTCTTGGCAGAGTGAATTATGCCCGTCGCCTCTATGACCGTAAGGGTATTGATGAAATTTACCTTGAAGGTCAGGCTATTGTTGATTGGGACGTTTATTGTATGGAGCTTGATAAGGCGCCTGAAATCAAATACGAGAAATCTGCACATAATGCACCTTGCTTTATGAAAGCGGTGTTCAAAGCAGAGGAAAAGGTTGATACTTTTGTTGATATGCGTGGCTTTACCAATGCCATTGTCTACATTAACGGCTTCAATCTGGGCAGATTCCTGAAACGGGGTCCTCAGTACACATTGTACCTGCCCGCACCATTCCTTAAAGATGAAAACGAGCTTGTTGTTTTAGAGCTTGAGGGTACAAAGAAAAAAGCAGTGTCACTTATTGATAAGCCTATTTTGAAATAATTTATAACTAAAATTTCCGTCGGCAAGAAAAAATCGACGGAAATTTTTTGTTTCTGAATAAATTTTCTTTAAAAAACTTGAAACACTATAAAATTCAATATATAATTATAATGATATATTATAAGTAGGTTACCCATGTTCGGAGGAGAGGAAATGACAGTAAGTTCAGCAATCAAAACACTCGTTGAATATGCCGTTAATGAAGGTCTTATTGACGGTCCTGACAGAGTGTGGGCAGTCAACAGATTGCTTGAGGTAATGTGTCTTGACAGTATAGAGGCAGATGAACCTGTTAAAGGTGTTTCACTTGAGGATGTTCTGAAGGTGTTGCTTGATGATGCTTGTGAAAGAGGCGTGTGTGAAAATTCGGTAGTTTACCGTGATTTGTTCGACACGAAGCTTATGGGTGTGCTTACCCCCAGACCCTCCGAAGTAATAAAGACTTTTAATGCTCTCTATGAGGATAGTCCTGAAAAGGCAACAGAGTATTACTATCATCTTTCGCGTAAGTCGGACTATATACGTGAGTATCGTATCAAAAACGACGTTAAGTGGATAACACCTACTGAATATGGTGATATTGATATCACAATTAACCTTTCAAAGCCGGAGAAGGACCCAAAGGCTATTGCGGCTGCGCTCAAAATGAGTCAGAGTTCATATCCTTCTTGTATGCTTTGCCCAGAAAATGAGGGTTATGCAGGCAGAGTAAACCACCCTGCAAGGCAGAATCACAGAGTAATTCCCCTTGACCTTGAGGGTGAGGTATGGTGCTTGCAGTATTCGCCATACGTTTACTATAACGAGCACTGCATAGTGTTTGATAAAAACCATCAGCCTATGAGAATAAGTGAAAAAGGCTTCAGACGTCTTTTTGCAATCGTAAAGAAATTTCCTCATTATTTTGTGGGTTCAAATGCAGACCTGCCCATAGTCGGCGGTTCAGTTCTTACTCACGACCATTTCCAAGGTGGTAATTATACCTTTGCAATGGCAAAGGCACCCGTTGAAACACCCGTTGAGTTCAGAAAATATCCCGGTGTTTCAGGAGGTATCGTGAAGTGGCCTATGTCGGTTCTCCGTCTTATTGGTGATGATACTGACGAAATCTGTACTCTTGCGGGAGAAATCCTTGCAAAGTGGCGGGAGTATACCGATGAAGAGGCGTTCATCTTTGCTCGAACCGATGGTGTGCCTCACAATACAATTACACCTATTGCCCGCTTCAGAGACGGTAAATTTGAGCTTGATTTAGTGCTCAGAAACAATATTACCACTGAGGAATATCCCGATGGTGTTTATCACCCACATCCTCAGCACCACCACATCAAGAAGGAAAATATAGGTCTTATCGAGGTTATGGGTCTTGCGGTGCTTCCCTCACGACTCAAAACAGAAATGGCACTTCTTCGTGATGCAATGGTGAGCGGTGCGGACATATCTGCCGACGAGCGTATTTCAAAACATACTGAATGGGCACAGGAGATTATGGCAAATAATATTATTACCGCAGAAAACTGTGAAGAAATTTTGCGGAATGAAATCGGTAAGGTGTTTGCGGATATTCTTGGTCAATGCGGTGTATATGAGAGAAATGACGAAGGCAAAAAGCAGTTCCTTGAATTTATTGACGTTGTAAATAACTGAATGGGAGAAAATATTATGTTCAAAAAAATCAGATCAGAATTTTTAATCGGTAAGGTTCTTGTTAAGCAGAATTGTCTTGATGGCAGAGGTTATACTCTTGACCTTAAGCAGGATGATAAGTCAATCAAGGCTGTTCTTAAGGCAAAGTGCGATATTACAATGAAATCCTTTGAGATTGAACGTGAAAAGGATTTTGACGATGAGGATTTGTTCTTTGCCAACGGTTATCAGGCGTGGACAACAACACGAGAATTCTCAAAGAGGGATAAATTCGATGGTCTTATCAAGGCGGCTAATATTAATAAATTTCTGAAGCACTTTGCAGGTCTTTCAGGTGACTATCACTTTGAAAGCTACGGTGAGGAAGGTAAGTTCCACGCATATACCTACTGCTATTTCCGTGAAGCAGGCGAGAGAGAAATCAAACTTTACGGTTCAAGGAGTGAACGTAACGGTTTCACAATTTTTGCCGTTGATATGAATGATGATAAATTTATCATCAGAAAGGATGTTGACGGTCTCAGTCTTAAAGCGGGTCAGGAATACGAGCTCTTCGATATCGCAATCATTGAGGGTGATATGGACGAGGTAATGGATAAATACTTCTTCGATTTTGTGGGTTGTAAAAAGCCTTCCATTGACCACCTTTCAGGCTATACATCCTGGTACAACTACTTCCAGGACATTAATGAGGACATTATTCTCCGTGACCTTAACGGACTTGACAGGGCAAGGGACGAGGTTAATATTTTCCAGGTTGATGACGGCTATCAGCAGGCTGTCGGTGACTGGCTTCTTACAGATGCAAGCAAGTTCCCCCGCGGTATGAAATTTATTGCTGATGAAATTCACAACAAGGGCTACAAGGCAGGTATCTGGCTTGCACCCTTCAGCGCGCAGGTTTCATCAAAAATTGCAAATGAACATCCCGACTGGTTACTGAGACACAACCGTAACGGCAAGAAAATGCTGGGCTGTCAGGGCTGGGGCGGTGCTTATACACTTGATATTTATAACCCTGAGGTCCGTGAATATATCAAACATGTTTTTGACGTAGTACTCAATGAGTGGGGCTTCGATATGGTGAAGCTTGACTTCCTTTACAGCCAGTGTATTGAACCTCGTAACGGTAAGACCCGTGGTGAGATTATGTGTGATGGTGTTGACCTTCTCCGTGAGGCATGCGGTGACAAATGGATTCTCGGTTGCGGTGTTCCCATAGGTGCTTGTATGGGTATCTTTGATGCCTGCCGTATCAGCTGTGACGCAAGCAAAAACTGGAAGTTCACACTTGCAGGCAACCTCAGCGTAAATGCACTTGTAAGCTCAATCAGAATTAACTGTGAAAACCCCTCATCACAGAATGCAATTATCAACACAATCTTCCGTAATCATCTTGATGGCAGAGCATTCTGTAATGACCCTGATGTTTTCTTCCTTCGTGATATTAATATCAACTACACTATGGAGCAGAAGCTCCTTCACGGTAAAATCAACTCGATTTGCGGTAACGTTCTTTTCGTTTCCGACAATGCAGGTGATTTTGATGAAGAGCGAATCGGCTACCTTAAGGAGTTCTTTAAGGATAAGGACTACAAGGTTAAGCTTGCAGAGTTTGTAAGTAAGGATTCGATTCACCTCGACTTCGTTGAAAACGGTGAGGAAAAAACACTTATCTTCAATCTTAAAACAGGCGAAAGTAATATTTACGATATTTTGTAATCGGAACACAAAAATGAACTACCCGAAATTCACGGGCAGTTCATTTTTTATTTATTCAATTTCTTTTCGATTTCCGCATTGTGGGCGATTATTTTGTCATTTTTAAGTGATATATCAATCTTTTTTGTGATTGTATCAAGGCTGTGTTGATATTTATGGAAATCCTCTGTTGAGCAACGCCTGTCGTTTATCATTGTAATCATATTGTCTCGTTCGCCTTGCCATATGTATTTGTTTTCAAGGACAAACCTTTCGCCATTGTAGGTGTAATAGCAATCAGCGGTAAAGAACTGATGATATTTATCGTCAACATTTCTGAAGTCCGATAAGCCTTCCTCGGGCATATACAGGGTATAATTCATATAGTTGCATAGGTAGGTTTTGCCGTTTTGCTCTGAAAGCCACAAGGTTTTCCCCATAAGACCACGGTAGTCGTTGACAGGCAGATTGAATTTTGCCAGGTTTACAATTTCACTGCTCTGCGCACCGAATATTTCGCACATGAATATATGCTTTTCTGTGGAGTAGTGGTGAGTATCGTTTTCATTTGGTATTCCGTAAACCACAAGGAATTCATCAAAGCCGTCATTGTTGAAATCGATGAGGTCAAAGTAGGCAGTCATTGTGCCGTATTTTTCTTTGTACTTTTTCAGCAATTCACCATATTTGCGATGCAACTGAGAATTGGTGAGTTGAGGTTGGGTTATGGTGGGAGTGTATTCGCTCAAGGTGGTTTTATCCATACCGAGAGTGGCTTTTACAGAGTCAATTTGTTTAAGACATCTGTCGAAGTAATAGGTTGAGGGCTCCACATACCTTGTTACAGGCTTTTTACTTTCGTTGAAGGTTATTTCCGAGCAGCTGGCACCATTCAGCAAAAACAGATTGCTTGATGGAGCCCCTTTTTCAATGGCGACAACTCTTTCCTCCGTAAATTCCGTGCCATTGAATGATAAGTATTTATATTCAAGAAAGCTGTGATCGAAGATTGTTACAGGCTCATTTTTGGTGGAGTCATATATCTTCAGGGGATAGTGTTTCAGCTCCTCTGTGTACATTCTCACTTCGAGAAGGCCTGTTTTGTCGCCGTCAGAGGTAAAGCAAAGTGTACGCCCCTTGAAATCACAGCCGATAGTATTTGCTACGGTTGTGCGGATATCTGCGATGGCAAGATTTTTATTGTAAACAAGTGTTGCCGTGCCTTCTGTATCTGTATAAATATGACAGGTGAGCGCCCCGTTAAGGTCGGTCCCTTTTGAATTCTGATCAAACAATATCAGTAATTCATTTGTGCCGTTGCCATCAAAGTCTGTAAGCTCAAGGTAAGAAACGCCACCCAGAGCATCGTTGAGCGGGAGTATATCTCTGTCTGTTGTTATGGTGCCGTATTTTGATTCGTATTCGGTTATGATGCGTGCATATTGCTCGTT
>JAZNLJ010000121.1:0-13591 GCA_045579005.1 Acutalibacteraceae bacterium
GTGTAGGTACAGCCCTTGCTGCAAGACTTCTTAAAAAGGATTTCAAGACATTCGTTGTTCTCGGTGACGGTGAGCTTGACGAAGGCTCAAACTGGGAAGCAGCAATGAGTGCCGCTCACTACAAGCTTACAAACCTCATCACATTAGTTGACCGCAACCACAATATGATTGACGGTAACACAGAGGACGTTATGGCTCTTGAGCCCCTTGCAGACAAGTGGGAAGCATTCGGCTTTATCGTTAAGAAGATTGACGGAAACAACATCAAGGAGCTTTGCGAGGCTATTGACTTTGCTTATGCTAACGAAACCGACAAGCCCGTACTTATTCTTTGTGATACAGTTAAGGGTTGCGGTATCGACTTTATCGAAGGCGACTTCAGATGGCACTACGGTGCATTTGACGATGAAAAATATGAAAACGGCAAGAAGGCTCTTGAGAAATCTTATGCTGCAAGAGTTGCACGCGTTGAAAAGGAGGGTGAATAATTATGGCAGGCGGATTAAGCTACACAGCTGAGCAATCAACATCTCTCTCCACAGCCGAAATTTACGGTCAGGCTCTTGTTGAATTGGCAGAGGCTCATCCCGAGGTTGTTGCTCTTACAGCAGACCTTGCAAAATCAACTAAAATCGGTGATTTCCAGAAGAAGTTCCCCGACAGATTCTTTAACGTAGGTATCGCAGAGCAGAATATGTTCGGCATTGCCGCAGGTATGGCAAAGGCAGGTCTTGTACCTTTCCTTTCAACCTTCTCACAGTTTGCATCATTCCGTTCAGCAGACCAGCTTCACACAGACCTCTGCTACCAGAACGTAAATGCAAAGGTTATTGCAACACACTCAGGTACATCCTTCGGTCAGGCAGGTTCAACACACCACGCTATCTGTGACCTTGCTCTCACACGTTCAATTCCTAACCTTACAGTTATCTGCCCCGCAGACGGTTACGAAACCTACAATGCAGTTATGGCAGCATACAACACACCCGGCCCCTTCTACATCCGTATCAACCGTGGCTTCGACCGCGTTCTTTATAAGGATGCAAACTACGGCTTTGAGGTTGGTAAGGCAGTAGAGGTACATGAGGGTAGTGACATCACAATTATCGCTTGCGGTTCTTGTGTATTCCAGGCTTTCCAGGCTGCAGAGTTCCTTGAGAAGGCTGACGGACTTAAGGTTCGCGTACTTGATATGCACACAATTAAGCCCCTTGATAAAGAGGCAGTTCTTAAAGCAGTTATGGACACCCGCCGTATCATCACAGTTGAGGACCACACAGTTATCGGTGGTCTCGGCTCTGCAGTTGCAGAGGTTGTTGTTGAGTCAGGTAAGGGCTGTGCTTTCAAAAAGCTCGGTGTTCAGGATACCTTCGCACCTATCGGTCTCCACGAGGATATTATGTCATATTTAGGTATCGACTCCAACGGTATTATCGAGGCAGTTCGTGAGGTTATGAAGGCTGACTTTGAAGAAGACAACGACTGGGAAGACGACTTCTAAATCTCTTTTTGAGAATATTCGGCGGTCTTTGCATTTTATCTCCTCCACTCGCGTATTCCATATACGCTTCGGAGTCGATAAAAGTGCAAATCTCACCACATCTACTCAAAAATAGCGTTTAATGGTGTAGGTGTGATATTTGTGGTCGATAAAGCCACAAATCTCACTACTTCTACTCAAAGAATGATTCCCAAATGACACTAACAGAAAGGAATGATTATCTTGTCTAACACACAAGAAGCTTTATATACCAATAAAATATTCCTTTGCGGTGCGTTGCCTCTTCTTAAAACTATTGTTAACGATGTACCTTCACTTAAAAAGAAATTTGAAAATGTGCATTGTATTTACCAGGTAAGCTGTCTTGACCCCGATGCCCCCGAGGGCAAGTGGGCAACTCACTTTATGGTAAATGGTGATGAATGGCTCGTTCACGCAAATAAAGTTGCATACAGAGTTAAGAAGCAGAAATTCGTTGAGCTTGAATTCAAGAGCGTTGAAACAATGAATGCTTTCTTCAAGGGCAAAATCGGCCCTGCAACTCTCCCCAAAATGCGCGGTCTCAACTTCGCTTATGAGTTCGGCGTGTTTATGATGGCTTTGCTTAAAATGGCAAACCTTCTCGGTCTTGAAACTCCCCCCGAAAAGGAGGAGGACAAGAGACTTCTCGTTAAGTGCTACTTCTACCTTCTTTCATCAGGTATCAGCACACTTAACAAAATGGGTCACCCCGAAATTCACGACTGGACTTCAAAGAGTCCCGATCGTGTTTATGCCTGGAAGGTTGACGGTGAAGATTCTGTTTCTGCCTTTATCCGTATCAAGGCAGGTAAGAGTAAGGCTGGTCGTGGCGAATATAAGCGCGCACTTCCCTTCTTCACAATGCGCTTCAATAACCTTGACAGCGCATTAGGTACTCTTATGTCCATTGATGATATGATTGAAGCTGTTCAGCAGGGCAAGCTTATTATGGATGGTGCCCCCGAATTCGGCGCACAAATTGGCGGATATATGATGTATATCGGCTCACTCGCAAAATAAACAAACTTAAAAAAACGGTGTTTCCCCAATATGGGAGACACCGTTTTCTTGCTATATAAGAAAAAACAGGGTGAAAATACAGTTATTTCTTGGTTTTTTGCTTATTTTTTAAAAATTTTTACTTGACACATTGAAAACCGTTTAGTATAATATCAAACGTATTATGATAATTATACCTTTGTTGGTAACAGCGGAGGGAGGGAACTATAAATGAGTCAGGTAAAAGTTAAAGAGAACGAGTCTTTGGATAGCGCACTCCGTAGATTTAAGAGACAGACATCAAGAGATGGTGTTATTCAGGAGGTTCGCAAGAGAGAGCACTATGAAAAACCCTCTGTAAAGAGAAAAAAGAAATCAGAGGCTGCTCGTAAGCGTAAGTTCTATTAAAAAATGGGAGATGAAACTTTGTTTCATCTCTTTATTTTTTTGTTTGAATATGTTATATTATATAATGTAATAGTATGTGAGGTGTTCCTATGCTCCGTGAAAAAGACACCACAATTAAATATATGTTCCGTTGTGTCAACGATATTACCCCTGAGGTTGTCCGTGAATTGGGTCTTGACGGAATTCTTTTTGACCTTGATAACACTACCGTAAAGGATGCTACACTCACCACCATCCCCGGTGCAATTTCCTGGATAAGGTGTCTCAAGGAGGCAGGCATTAAGGTTGCTATGGTAACAAATACGCCCCACATAAGAGCATATTGGTTTTCCAAGACCTTTGGTGTGCGCTTTCACGCCTTTGCAAAGAAGCCGCTGTCACTCGGTCTTATCAGAATGTCACGTAAATTACAGGTACCTATTGAAAAAATCGGTATGGTAGGGGATCAGGTTTTCACAGACGTTGCAGCCGCTAACCGTTGCGGTGCGGTGCCGTTACTGGTTGAACCTGTTGAAAACAAATGGTTCTGGAAAAATCATTACAGAAAGAACCGAATCAAAGAAAAACCCCTTCGCGACAAATTTTTAGAGGAGCACGGCTACTATGGCGATAAGTGATTTGCAGAAGTTCCTTAAAAATAAATATGAAGCAGTTATCATTTTTTCCGAGGTAAACAGACGTTATTTTACAGGCTTCCCTTCAAGTGACGGCTACCTTGTTGTAACCAAGGATGAAGCAGTCCTGTTTGTTGACAGTCGCTACGTTGAAGCGGCAGAGAAAAGCGTTACTGCCTGCAACGTGCGTTTATTCAAAAAAGCTAACGAGGATATTAAAAAGTATCTGAATGAAAGGTCTGTTATCAAAGCATATACGGAGAGGAATCATATTTCTGTATCAACTGCAGATTTTCTTAAAAATGCATTTTTGCCCTGTAGAGTCACACCTTCAAAAAGACTTGAAAAGGCTATTGATGAAAGCAGAATTGTTAAAACAGTGTCCGAGGTTGAAAGCATAAAGGCGGCACAGAGAATTGCTGAGGAAGCTTTTAACTATATACTCAGGTTCATAAAACCGGGCGTAACTGAAAAACAGATTGCACTTGAGCTTGATTTTTATATGCTGTCGCACGGTGCCGAGGCAATTTCCTTTGAGACGATTGCCGTAACAGGGCAGAAAAGCTCAATGCCACACGGTGTACCTGATGATACTGTCGTTAAATCAGGCGATTTCATCACAATGGATTTCGGTGCGGTGGTGAATGGCTATCATAGCGATATGACACGCACCGTTGCTGTCGGCGAAGTAACCGGGGAGCAAAGGAAGGTTTACGAAACAGTCCTTTCTGCACAGAAGTCTGCGCTTGCGATTCTTAAAGCAGGACTTGATTGCTGCGAAGCAGACAAAGCCGCCCGTCAGGTTATTGATGGTGCAGGCTATGGAGATTACTTCGGCCACTCCACAGGCCACGGAGTAGGCATTGAAATTCACGAGGCTCCCACACTTGCACCCATGAGCAAGGGTACCTTGCAGGTGGGCAATGTGGTGACAATTGAACCCGGCATTTATCTTCCCGGTAAATTCGGTGTCCGTATTGAGGATATGGCATACATTACAGATGACGGATATGAAAATCTTACAACAACCCCCAAGGAGTTGATTGTTCTTTGAAATATGAAAATTTTGAAGAATTAAAAGCAGCTTGTAATTCCTGTGAAAAATGCAGGCTGTGTACAACCCGGACCAATGTCGTCTTTGGCGTGGGCAATGAAAATGCTGGTATTCTGTTTGTTGGTGAAGGTCCCGGAGAAAACGAGGATTTACAGGGCGAGCCCTTTGTGGGCAAGGCAGGTCAGCTGCTTGATAAATATTTGCAGGTAATAGGTCTTTCACGAAAAACCAATGTTTATATTGCAAACATTGTAAAATGCAGACCGCCACATAACAGGGACCCGAAGGATGATGAGCAGGAGCTTTGCATTGATTGGCTCAGGGCGCAGACAAGGCTCATTAAGCCCGATATAATTGTGTGTCTCGGTCGCATAGCGGCACAAAAGCTTATTTCACCTGACTTTAAGGTAACACGTCAGCACGGTGAATTCATTAAAAAAGGGAATATACTCTTTATGGGAACCTTTCACCCTGCCGCATTACTGCGTAATCCTCTCAATAAGCCCGATGCTCTTTCGGACTTTCAGGCATTAAGAGATAAAATAAAGGAATTGAACATAAATATATAACGCAAGGAGAATACAGTATGAAAAACTATATCGAATCGGGCAAGGCTATTCTCGGTATCGAGTTCGGCTCAACAAGAATCAAGGCAGTTCTTATCAATGATGAGGGTGATGTTCTTGCAGTTGGTGGCTACGATTGGGAAAACAGCCTTGTAAACGGCATCTGGACTTATGGTCTTGATGAAATATATGCAGGTCTTAAGGGCTCATACGCTTCACTTAAAAATGACGTTAAGGAGCGTTACGGCATTACACTTAAAAATCTTAAGGCTTTGGGTATCAGCGGTATGATGCACGGTTATCTTCCCTTTGACGGTGAGGGCAAGCTTCTTGCAGGATTCCGTACATGGAGAAACACCATTACAGGTGAGGCGGCTGATATTCTTACAGAGGAATTCAATTTCAATATTCCCCAGCGTTGGAGTATAGCACACCTTTATCAGTCAATTCTCAATGGTGAGGACCACGTAAAGGATATTAAATACTTCACAACACTTGCAGGCTTTATTCACACACTTCTTACAGGTGAAAAGGTGCTTGGCATCGGTGAGGCATCAGGTATGTTCCCCATGAACGGCAACGACTACGATGCTGATATGGTTGCAAAGTTTGATAAGCTGATTGACGGCAAATTCCCCTGGAAGCTTAAGGAAATTCTCCCCACGGTTCTTTGTGCAGGTGAGTCTGCAGGCGTGCTCACCGAAGAGGGCGCAAAGCTTCTTGACGAAGAGGGTGACCTTCAGGCAGGAGTACCTATGTGTCCTCCCGAGGGTGATGCAGGTACAGGTATGGTTGCAACAAATGCTGTTCGTAAGAGAACAGGTAACGTTTCAGCAGGTACATCTGTATTTGCTATGATTGTACTTGAAAATGCACTTAAAAAGCTTCACCGTGAAATCGATATGGTTACAACCCCTGACGGAGCTCCTGTTGCCATGGTTCATTGTAACAACTGCACTTCGGACATCAACGCCTGGGCAGGTCTTTTCAAAGAGGTTGCAGACCTTTGCGGTGCCAATATTTCAATGGGTGATTTGTTTACCTCACTTTTCAAAAAATCTGCCGAGGCAGACAAGGATTGCGGTAATCTTATTTCCTACAACTATTTCTCAGGTGAGCACATCACAGGCTTTGAAACAGGCAAGCCCTTGTTCATCAAAAACCCCGACAGCAACTTCTCCCTTGCAAACTTTATGAGAGTTCAGCTTTTCACATCCTTCGGCTCACTTAAGGTTGGTCTTGAAATTCTCGGTGAAGAGAATGTTGCAATTGATAAAATTCTCGGTCACGGTGGATTCTTCAAGACGCCCGTTATCGGTCAGAGCGTTCTTGCCGCAGTAATGAACACACCCGTTTCAGTTATGGAAACAGCCGGTGAGGGCGGTGCATGGGGTATTGCAGTGCTTGCCGCATACGCGGTGAACAAGGCAGAGGGCGAAAGCTTCCCCGATTATCTTGATAGTAAGATTTTTGCAAAGCAGGGTATGACAACTCTTGAGCCCGACAGCACTATTGTTGATTCATTTAACCTGTTTATGGAAAACTTCAAAAAAGGTCTCGCTGTAGAGCGTGCCGCTGTTGAAATGTAAATTTATCCACTCTAAAAGGCGATGTAATAATGAGTAACATTAAATTGATGTATGTAACAAACAACCCTCAGGTTGCCGCAATTGCCCAGACTGCGGGAGTTGACCGACTCTTTGTTGATATGGAATATATAGGTAAGGATATCCGTCAGGGGGGTATGGACACGGTGCAAAGCCGCCATACCTTTGATGACGTGCGCAAAATCAGAGCAATTGCAGATAAATCTCAGCTGCTTGTTCGCTGTAATCCCATACACGAGGCAACAGAGGATTATATCTCATCAAAGGAAGAGATTGATGAAATTGTAAAATGCGGTGCCGATATTATTATGCTGCCGTTTTTCAAGACCGCCCGGGAGGTTCAGACCTTTGTGGATTTGGTTGACGGCAGAGCAAAAACCCTGCCGCTGATTGAAACAAAGGAAGCGGCAGAGTGCATTGATGAAATTCTTGAGATTGATGGTATCGACGAGCTTTACATAGGTCTTAATGACCTTCACTTAAGCTACGGTCTTACATTTATGTTTCAGCTCCTTGCGGACGGCACGGTTGAAAGGCTTACCACAAAAATAAAAGCAAAAGGCATACCCTATGGCTTTGGCGGTATTGCCCGTATAGGTGACGGTATTCTCCCTGCTGAGAGTATTCTTACCGAGCATTACAGGCTTGGCTCTACAAGTGTTATTTTGTCACGCTCCTTCTGCAACACAACAAAAATAACGGATTTGGAAGAAATAAAACAAATTTTTGATGTAAACGTAAAGAATCTTCGTGATTACGAAGAGGTTATTAAGAAAAAATCCCCATCCGAAATGGAAGAGAATGTTTATATTGTGAAGGAAAAGACAGCTCAGATTGTAGATATTATAAAAAGCAAACAGCAATAAAAGAAACCGACTCCGAAAGGAGTCGGTTTTAAATATGTCAAAAAGTCTTGGATTGATTCTCTGCCTGCAGGTTAGCTGCTTTTGCAAATTCCAGAAGCTGTTTTCGGGAAGCGATACATAATTTTCCGTAGATGTTTTTATTGTGGTATTTTAATGTGTTTTCTTTTATGTTCAGCTTGCTCATTACATCTTTTGTGCCGTTTCCTTCAATATAAAGGTTAAAAACAGCCCGTTCCGTGGGGGTCAATGTTGCGATTCCTTTAATAAATAAAGCTAAGTGTTCGGCATCGACATCAGTAGTGCTTTGCTCACTTTTAACTGTGTTTTCGGTAAGGACTTTTTCGGGAACGGGAGGGGGGGAAAGGGCTCGCTTTTCCTCGTCCTGGATTATGAGCCTTAAGCCAAAAAGAAAAAGCTCTGTAATTATATACGAAATTGACAAAAACTCAAAATCAAATTCAACCAATTGCTCTAATAGCCAGATACCGATGTTAACAACAACAGCCAATGCAAGGATTACCGAATGAGTGGTTAATGTAGTTGTTTTCTTTACGGCAGAAAAAGCCACAATTGCAACCATTGAGCTAAAGTATGCAAAAAGGTATATAAGATAGGAAATATGCCATGGACCATAAATTTTGCTTAAAGAAGAAACACCGTTGGTGGTAATTAAAGAGACCTCTTTGTAATAGATATCACAATAACCGGGTGTGGCGGCAATTAAGAAGATGATCACGCCCACACACAAAAGGATAACCGGTAAAGCTTTTGTGTATCTGAATTTTGTGTTGTTGATGATTATCATCAGCATGGACATGGGTAAAAATACGGAACCAAGGTAGGATATCCTGTTAGCGAGCAGGGCTTCCTCGAGGGTGGTGGAAATTGCCAGGGACAAATAACCTGCATTAACTATGAAAACCGATACCAACAAAAGAATAAACCACAGATCCTTTTTTTTAATAAACCCGAAATAAAAAACGGGGATAAGCAGGGAAATGACTGCAGTAGCAACATATACTCCGAGAAGGCTGTCGGTTTTACTGCCGGCAGAGGAACAGCCACCCAGAGCAAACAATATTAATAACAAAGAAAATAAACCTGCAAGGCATCTTTTCATAATATTCTCCTCAACACGGGAAAAAGCTTTCCCACACTGTTTGTATAAAAAACACCGTTTCCCACACTTTTATTTTAAAAAAGTGTGGGGTTTTTGATTCAATTAAGATATAAAATAAAAGTGTATAAGTATATAGGGTAATAATCCCTGACACACTCTGTACAAGTAAAATTATATCATAAGGCACAGATAGTGTCAACGAAATACAAAAAAGGAGAGATGGTAATGAATTTTTGCGGATTACAAAAGAGGATAATTCGGATTATTTCAGTTTTTGCAGCAATTTCATTGTGCTTTTGCTGTGTTTCAACATCAGCTTATGCAGAAAGTGACGGAACAATTGTAGAAATAACTGATATCGATGCTCCTGATGTGGGATTTTTACCTGATTATAACGGAACCATAATAGGAGATTACTATGAGTTTTTCGGTGAAGACTATGGGTACGTGATAAACGGTATTACCTGGTACAACCTGACTGATGACACCAATATTGATGAAAACACACCCTTTGAAGCTGATAAGGTGTATAAGCTAACAATTCTGGTTATGCCCAAGGAAGGTAACCCATGGACGCTTGAAAGTGCTTTTGTTAACGGAATTTCTGCTGAAGTTGCTGTTTCTGATGACTTTTATATCATCAGCTACACCTTTGGCGAATATGTGTATGTAGATACTGACGGAGCTGTTGCAGTTACCGGAGTAAGCGAGCCTGCGGATGGTGAAACACCGGATTATTCAGTCAGCGTTGAAAGCGATTTCTTTGAACTGTACGAGGAAACCGAGGGCTATATTTATGAGGGTGTAACTTGGTTTGATACCACAAGTCAGAGTAATATGGATGTTACAGATACATTCTTGTATGACCATATTTATGAGGTAACAATTCTCCTGAAAAAATGTGAGGGTTGTGAAGTACCCTTAACATCTGTGACAATTAACGGCAAAGAAGCATCTTTTTATGAGGCTGACGGATATTATGTAGCTTCGCTTTCTTTTGTTGAGTGTGCAGATACAGTTATCAGAACCGTAGCACTGGCGCTTTTAAGGGAACCGGTGGCTGGGGCTGTTCCCTGCTATAATGTGTATCCCGATAACGATAAATACACGTTAAATGAAAGTAAAAATGACATCTATTATCAATACGGTGTTTGTTGGTATGATGTTACGGAAGGTGCCAATCTGATTATTGGTGAGGATAAATTTATTGAGGGTCATGTATATCAGCTGGAGGTTTACCTTTCCCCGAAGGAGAACTATACCTTTAATCTGTCTGCCGCAAAAATAAATGCTTTTGATGCAGAAATATGGGGCAGTAACAAATCTGTTATTTTAATGTATGAATTTGAACCCTGTGAAAAAGCAGAAAATGTAATTTACGGCTCTGTAGCAAGCACACAAAATGACGAGGACAACGATGTTACAATCGAATTGTATGAGGCAACCCGTGACGAGCTTTTCCTGGAAACAACTTTATATAATTCCCCGTATTATTATATAAGTGAAATTCCCCCCGGAGAGTATATATTAACAGTAAATAAATCGGAGCATGTTGAGCGAAAATACTATATATCCATTGAAAACAACAGCACAATCAATCTGGACATATATATTGCAAAAAAAGGCGATTGTGATATGGACGGAGAAATTGATGTTATTGATTATCAGAGGGTTGTTAATATAACAGTAAGAAATATAAATGAGGTTCCCTACTATACAACTGATGAAGAGGAATATGAGCTGTCGCTCTGCGATTACGCCGAGGATGGTTATGTCGATGCATTGGATTGTGCCTCAATTGCACTTTTAGCTGCAGATTCCAAAAACTATGATTGTATTGAAGTTACCGGCATTATAAAGCCTGTTGCAGGTGTATTGCCCACATACAGTGCAAGCATTGTCAGCACAGAGTATGAGCTTTATGCAGAGGATTACGGAAACATTTATAACGGAATAGCATGGTATGACGTAACAGAGGATGCGAATCTTGATAAAACAGACGCTTTCGTAGCTGGTCATACATATTCTGTTACAATTGAGATTGTTCCCTCGGATGGCGGTGAGTGGGATCTGAAATACGCAACTTACGACGGAGAACTGGTAAAGGCAAGAAAAAGCTCGGATTGCTATCTTGTTTCATTTACCTTTAAAATATAAAAACAAAGACCATTCGGGATTTACCGAATGGTCTTTAATTCAGCCTTTTAGCCAAACACCGCCAGCAGGAAGCCTGCCGCAACAGCGGAGCCGATAACACCTGCAACGTTGGGACCCATAGCGTGCATAAGAAGGAAGTTAGTGGGATTGTACTTTCTGCCTTCATTCTGAGCAACACGAGCTGCCATAGGAACAGCGGAAACGCCTGCCGCACCGATGAGGGGATTGATTTTACCCTTTGTAATAACGTAAAGTAGCTTGCCGAAAAGCACACCGCCAACTGTTGAGAAACAGAAAGCAACAAGACCAAGAACAACAATTTTAAGTGTTCTTGCCTGTAAGAAATCCTGTCCGTTGGCTGTAGCACCTACACAAACACCAAGCATAATTGTAACGATGTTCATAAGTGCATTCTGTGCTGTATCGGAAAGTCTGTCAGTAACACCGCACTCGCGGAAAAGGTTACCTAACATAAGCATACCCAAAAGCGGAACAACTGAGGGGAGAAGAAAAGCACAGAAGAGAAGAACGGCAACCGGGAAGATAATCTTCATTGTTTTTGAAACACCCTTAAGCTGCTTCATTTCAACCTTACGCTCTTTTTCTGTTGTAAGGAGTTTCATAATGGGTGGTTGAATAATGGGAATAAGTGCCATATATGAATATGCCGCCAAAGCAATAGGTGCTAACAGATGAGGCGCTAGTTTTGAGGTAAGGAAGATAGCCGTGGGGCCGTCTGCACCGCCGATGATAGCGATAGATGCCGCTTCGTGAGGAGCAAAGCCAAGCACAATAGCCACGATAAAAGCAAAGTAAACACCAAGCTGTGCTGCCGCGCCAAGAAGAAGACTTACGGGGTTTGAAAGCAAGGGGCCAAAGTCTGTCATTGCGCCTACGCCCAGGAAGATAAGACAGGGGAATAAGCTTGACTTAACACCGACATAAAGTATTCTTAATATACCTGAGTCAAACCAATGGGCGCCTTCAACTGCCATCTGTCCGTAACTACCCAACTCACCACCGGTAGTGTCAAGCATTATATTAGCTCCGGGTAGGTTAGCAAGAAGTATACCGAATGCAATGGGAACAAGCAAGAGTGGCTCAAATTTGAACCTGATGGCAAGAATCAGAAATACAATAGCAACACCAAGCATAATAAGGTTTTCTTTTTGAAGCGTTGCAAAACCCGATTGTTCCCAAAGATTGGTTAAAATAGTTGTAATATCTATGATAATCAGTCCTTGTTTTTAATTTTACATTAAAATATAAGGGGAAAGTCTATCGCTACGATACGCTTTCCCCATTTTAAGAGATTTATACTCAGATAACAGCGAGAACGTCGTCTGTGTTAACTGTTGTGCCCTTGGGAGCGTTGATTGACTTAATAGTACCATCGCAAGGTGCAACAATATCATTTTCCATCTTCATAGCTTCAAGCACTACAATAACATCGCCTGCCTTAACAGCATCACCAACATTCTTCTTAACAGCAAGAATTGTGCCGGGCATGGGAGCCTTAACCTGTGTGCCGTCTGCTGAAACGGGAGCAGGAGCAGCAGGTGCAGCGGGAGCTTCAGCAACAGGAGTTGCTGTGGGTGCTGCAGGAGCAGCTGCAACAGGAGCGGGAGCAACAACTGCACCAACGGGTACCTGTGAAATGCCTGTAACTACAGCATCGCTTTCTGTAACGTCTACTTCATAAATTTTACCGTTTAATGTAACATTGTATTTCATAACTTAATCCTCCAGTTTATCCACTAATTTAATTGAATTGAATATAAGGTTTTCAAGGGGAATGCCTGTTTTGTCAGATGTAATTGCCATAATAGCAGCGGCATCCTGCTCTTCAATATTTTCAAGCACAGGGTTCTGGTTAAGGCGCTTGATTGATTTAAAATCAAGGTGACTGAGGTCAATGCCTGTCTTGTGTGACGTGATAGCCATAACCACAGCGGCATCCTGCTCGGAAACGCCGTCAAGCACTACGTAACCGGGAATGTGAGGGAAAACAGGCTCTTCAACCGTTTTTCCCTCTTTAATTTCAACGGGAGCTGTTGTAACCACGGGAACCTGTTCTGTTGCAGGAGCAGAAGTCTCAGCAGGAGTTTTTTCGGTTTTTTCCTTTTTGCTGCCGAACACCTTGGAAAGCAACCATACGAAAATTGCAAGAACTGCAAGTACGGTAAGAACGATGGCAAACCCAAGACCGGAAGTGCTCAATGCCTCTGATATTGTCATTAAAGGAAGAAATGTCATATAAATTCCTCCTTAGTCAATAGCCTTGAATTCGTAGCTGTATGTCTTTGATGCCATTTCATCACGGTAATCAAAGAAGCTTTCTGCCTGTGTTGGGAATGCGATGTAGGAAAGCACATCTTCATCACTCTTTGCCTTTTTGCCAATTTCAGCCTTTGCAGCCTCGAATGCGGGCTCAAGAGTATCTGCAAATCTGCCTTCGATTTCCTTTTCGTCACCGAGAATCTGCTTCTTGACATCCTCGTTAACCTTACCGGGAGCACTGCCGTACTCACCCTTAAGGTAAGCCTTGACTTCCTTGGAAACGTTCTTATAGCGCTCGCCTGCAAGCACGTTGTTTGTAGCCTGCACACCAACCATCTGGCTCATAGGTGTAACAAGGGGAGGATAACCTAAATCCTCACGTACTCTGGGAGTTTCAA
>JAZNLJ010000122.1:0-36617 GCA_045579005.1 Acutalibacteraceae bacterium
ACTTTGCCAAGAATCTTGTTTTTAACAAATTTATGTACACTAAGCAGGATAGCTATGACGAGCAGCTCAGAAAGCTTGGCCTCGTAAGTGATGATGCTTATACATGTACTTGCTATATGGATGAGGTTGGCAACACCCCCAAGAAAGGTGACATCCTCTCATGGGCAGAGTCCAGCGCAGTTGTTTATGCGAACTCTGTTCTGGGTGCTCGTTGTAACCGTAACTCAGGTATTATTGAGCTCTTCGGGTCTATCGTAGGTTGCGTGCCTTACTTCGGTCTTGTTACTGATGAGGGCAGAAAAGCAACCTGGATTGTTGAAGTTAAGACAACCAAGAAGCCCGAAGCACAGATTCTCGGTAGTGCTATTGGTATGAAGGTTATGGAAGACGTTCCTTACGTAAAGGGTCTCACAGACTGGATCGGCACAGAGCTTGACGATGCTACAAAGGCATATCTTAAGGACTTTGGAGCAGCAACAGCTTCAAATGGTGCGGTCGGTCTTTACCACATCGCAGGTCTTACACCCGAAGCAGTTGAGCAGGGTGAGAGCATTGTTGCTGAAAACGCTCAGGTTTACGTTATTGACGATGCAGAGCTTGAAAGAGTTTATAAGTCATATCCCGTTATCTGGAAGAAGCCCGAAAAGGCTCCTCAGCTTTGCTTTATCGGTTGTCCTCATCTTTCACTTCAGCAGCTTAAGGAATGGACTGACAACGTAGCAGAAGGCCTTAAGAAGAGTGGCAAGAAGAAGGTTACTATCCCTACAGTATTTACAGCGGCTCCCGCAGTTTGTGATGAGTTCAACAAGACCGAATACGCCGCTAAGCTTGCTGCAACAGGCGTAACACTCAGCTACATTTGTCCTCTTATGTATATGAATAACCCTCTTGCAAAGATGGGCAGAGTTATTACAAACTCAAATAAACTCCGTACATACACTACATCTCGTTACTACACAAGCGATGAGATTCTTGACATAATCACAAAGGGGGCAAAATAAGATGAAAACATTTAAAGGTCGTCCCGTTGTACCGGGCACAGCAGAGGCAACAGCACTCGTTTCACACGGCGGTTTCAATACACTCGCTTCATTCCAGAATGCTCTCCAGTTCGACAAGGAGGAAGACAAGACAGCAAAATGCGGTGACCAGAACAACCCTGATATCTATAAGATGCCTATGGGTGGCTCAGCACTTTGCCTTCCTCAGACTATCGGTTCTACTACAGGTGGTATGGTTCTTTACTGTGCAAAGGTTCTTGGTAAGTGTCCCGCATGTATGCTTTTCTCTGAGCACATCGACTCACTTGCAGCAGCTGGCGCAATCCTCGGTGCTGTATGGACAGATACTCCTATGCCCACAATTGACTGCCTTGGTGAGGATTTCCTCAACACAGTTAAGACAGGTGATAAAATTAAGGTTTACGAAGACGGTACAGTTGAAGTAGGCTAAATACCAAAGGAGTTATGCGAAAGCATAACTCCTTTTTAAATGAGGAATGAGAAATGAGGAATGAGGAATTTCGGGGCACTTCGTGCCGATTATAATGCTGTTGGGTATTTCAATTTAACAAATACACACTAAAATTCAACACACTGGCAAAGGTTACCCATATAATGTAGGGTATCATCAGGTAAGCGGCTCTGGGGTCAATTTTGTTAAATTCAAGGGTGGTGGCAATAATCAGTACCCACAGAATGATAATCCATATAAAGGCAAGCAGATAATTACCAAAGGTGAAGAAAATAAAACTCCAGGCAAAGTTGAAGAATAATTGAACGTAGTAAAGAATCTGTGCAAATTTTTTGCTTTGTGTATTGGGTTCCACATCAATAAGATATGCGGCAATTCCCATGAGAATGTATAGTATGGTCCACGCCACAGGGAAAATCCAACCCGGGGGCATAAAGAAGGGCTTGATTGCCGCGACATTGAATTCCTCAACACCGCCTCGGGTAAGAAAGCCCGAAACCAAGCCTACACCCAAGGGGATTGCAAGGTTTTTAATAAGCTTTTTAAAATTAATCTGCATTACCATTAAAACACCGCTTTCAACCACAATATATTTACTATATTATATTTCCCCTGAAGCGTAATAATGTATGCAAAATTCGTTGCGACAACAAAAACGTGGCTGTAAAAAACGAAGTTTTTTACTTCCACTTATCTTTATATTGTTTTATATTTGTATGAGTGGAACAGCTCTTCTGCCTCGGCTGTGTAGCTTCCGTCGGGGTTTTCAAGGATAAGCGGTGCGCTTATTCTGAAGCCGGGTGCAGAGCCCTTTTTACCCTCTACAAGCACAAGGCTCGGCTCTTTGCCGAGGCGCTGAATAACCTCGCGCATTGACTTGGGTTCAATCTTGAATTTTCTCATTGCCTCAAATATGTCGGGCAGTCTTTCGGGACGTTGGCAGATGCAGAATCTACCGCCGAATTTAAGTAATAACGAAGCCGCCTTTGCACAATCATCAAGTGTACAGGTGAATTCGTGGCGGGCATTCTGATAGTCCGTTTCCTCATTCACAATGCCTGTACCCAGCTTTTTATATGGCGGGTTTATGCTGACTACGTCATAACATTCATTGGGTAAAACACCCTTTAAGTTGCGTAAATCGTGGTGAATAACATTGATTTTATCCTCGATATTATTTTCCTTGAGTGTTTTGTTAAGTAAATCTACAGCACTGTCCGAAAGCTCTACACCTGTGATTTCCTTGGGTTTGAAGTCCCTCAGCCACAGAAGAGGAATTATGCCGTTACCTGTGCCCAGGTCACAGCATTTGTCCTTGTGCCGTGGCGCACAAAAGGATGCAAGCACAATGGCATCTGAGGTGAAAATATGTGCCTCGCTTACATATATATTCAGGTTTGTGGCAAGTGCCTCTGTTCGTTCATTTCGTGAAGCCATAAAAAACTCCTTGTGTCAAAATATAGCAAAGCTATTTTAACACAAGGAGTCTGTATTATCAATTGTTAATTTGTATGATTATTTCTCGTGCAAAGCGGTACGCTTTGCCTACTCTTCCATCTGCTTACCCAAAAATGCTGCCGCAACCTGTGCCAGCTTGATTTCTGTGTCCGTAAGTGCCTTGCCATCGTCAGACTCAAGGAAAATAACCGATCCTGCAATATCACCTGAGGCAATAATGGGGTATGCTATTGAGGCAGTTACCTCAAGACCCATAATAGGGTAGAGGGGCTTACTTTCTCTGCTTCTTATAAAGCTTTCGCGGTTTTCCATAAACTCCTCAAGCTCGGGTGACACGTGCTTGTCCATAGCATCGCGTTTTGGAAAGCCTGAAACGGAAATTACGTGATCGCGGTCTGTAATTATAACGGGAAGTCCTGCCGTCCTGTTCAATACGTCGGAGTATTGACCCGAAAATTCGGAAATCTCACCCATGGGCGAATATTTTTTAAAAATAACCTCACCATCACTTGCAGTATAAATCTCCAACGGGTCTCCCTCACGAATTCTCAAAGTTCTTCTGATTTCTTTAGGAATAACAACACGCCCCAAATCGTCAATTCTTCTCACAATTCCTGTCGCTTTCATATATATCATTCTCCTTAAACTCAAATCTTGATGTTAGTATTTGTGATTAAAGGGAATTTATACTGAGCTTAAATTCAAAACTTATTTTAGAGTATTTAATTGTTTGCCAAAACAATAATTTTGTTGACAAAATTTTTTGTTAGGTATAGAATTAACATCATATTTAAAATATATTTATTGTATAGAATTTATACAACATAATGTTTTTGGGGGATATGGTGTGAAAAAAACAATGAAAAGAAGTTTATCTGTCATTTTAACTATCACAATCATCTTCAGTTCTGTATATGCCGGGCTTAGTGAGGTTGAATTTGGTGGGATGTTTGCTGTTAAAGCAAAGGCTGCAAGTGTGGATGATTTAACATTTGAGTTAAATTATGATGAATTATCATATTCTGTAACTGAGTGTGATGGATCTGCAAATGGTGAGCTTGTTATTCCTTCGACCTATAACGAAAAACCTGTAACAAGTATAGGTGATGGGGCTTTCGATGGTTGCTCAAGCCTTGTATCAATTACAATAGGAGATAGTGTAACAAGTATAGGTGACGAGGCTTTTTCTTGGTGCAATAGCCTCACTTCAATCACAATTCCTAATAGTGTAACAAGTATAGGTGATGGGGCTTTTTATTGGTGCGATAGCCTCACTTCAATCACAATTCCTAATAGTGTAACAAGTATAGGTGATGGGGCTTTCGATAATTGCTTAAGCCTCAATTCAATAGTGGTAGATTCAGCAAACGATAATTATTGTTCTTTTGACGGTGTTTTATTTAATAAAGCCCAAACTGAGCTTATGCTATACCCTATGGGAAAAAACAGCATATCCTATACAATTCCGGATAGTGTAACAAGTATAGGTGATAGGGCTTTTTATAATTGCATAAGCCTTGCATCGGTTACCATAGGTGATAGTGTAACAAGTATAGGTGATAGGGCTTTCGATTGTTGCACAAGCCTCAATTCAATAGTGGTAGATTCGGCAAACGATAATTATTGTTCTGTTGACGGTGTTTTATTTAATAAAGCCCAAACTGAGCTCATGCTATACCCTATGGGAAAAAACAGCATATCCTATACAATTCCGGATAGTGTAACAAGTATAGGTGATATGGCTTTCGATGGTTGCACAAGCCTTGAATCAATTATAATAGGCGATAGTGTAGCAAGTATAGGTGAGGAGGCTTTTTCTAGGTGCAATAGCCTCACTTCAATCACAATCCCTGATAGTGTAACGAGTATAGGTGATGGGGCTTTTTCTAGGTGCAATAGCCTCACTTCGATCACAATCCCTAATAGTGTAACGAGTATAGGTGATGATGCTTTCTATGGTACAGCATATTATAATAAAAGTAGCAATTGGGAGAATGGTGTTCTTTACATAGGTAATCATCTTATAGAAGCCGAATCATATATCACCGGTGCATATGTGGTGAAATCTAATACTGAAACTATTGCTAATAATGCTTTCTCTAATTGTACAAGCCTTGAATCAATTACAATAGGGGATAGTGTAACAAGTATAGGTGATGGGGCTTTTTCTTGGTGCGATAGCCTCACTTCAATCACAATTCCTGATAGTGTAACAAGTATAGGTGATGAGGCTTTCTATGATTGCACAAGCCTTGAATCAATTACAATAGGAGATAGTGTAACAAGTATAGGTGATGGGGCTTTTTCTTGGTGCGATAACCTCACTTCAATCACAATCCCTGATAGTGTAACAAGTATAGGTGATGAGGCTTTCTATGATTGCACAAGCCTTGAATCAATTACAATAGGAGATAGTGTAACAAGTATAGGTGATAAGGCTTTCTATAATTGCACAAACCTTGAATCAATTACAATAGGAGATAGTGTAATAAGTATAGGTGATGAGGCTTTTTCTTGGTGCGACAGCCTCACTTCAATCACAATCCCTGATAGTGTAATAAGTATAGGTGATTTGGCTTTCTATGATTGCACAAGCCTTGCATCAATTACAATAGGAGATAGTGTAACAAGTATAGGTGATTTGGCTTTCTATAATTGCACAAGCCTCGCATCGGTTACAATAGGTGATGGTGCAACAAGTATAGGTGAAGCTGCTTTCTCTGATTGCACAAGCCTCGCATCGGTTACAATAGGTGATGGTGCAACAAGTATAGGTGATTACGCTTTCTATAATTGCCCAAGCCTTGCATCGGTTACAATAGGTGATGGTGCAACAAGTATAGCTGAAGATGCTTTCTATGGTTGCGTAAGTGATTTTACAATTTATTGCTACCGTGATTCCCGTGCAATGCAGTATGCTATTGTTAATTCACTTAAATATGTAATTATGGATATTGGTGAAACAGAGAATTGCACTATTGATTACATAAACAACTTGATTTTCATAGAACAATTCGGTGTTACAAGCCTTGATGATATCGTATATAAACCCGCAACCTCTGCTATATCTGTAACAGCAAGTCTGGTTAGTGGTGAAAATGAATATTTAGGTACAGGTTCAATTGTTCGTGTGGTTGATAACGATGTAACAACTAAGTACACTATTATAACTGTAGGTGATATCAACGGCGACAGCGTGTGCGATGCTCTTGACGGCGCACAGATGGCTCTTGTTGCAAATGGTCTTAAAACAATTAATGGCGCTTATGCTTTAGCTGCTGATAACAACTATGATGATATTGTTGATGTAAATGATTATCAGGCAATTATCAATAAAGTGGTGGAATCGTAAGCGTTTAATATGTTTTTGCGATAATAAAACAGAAAAACAGCAGGGTGATGGTATTCACTCTGCTGTTGACTTTTTTATAAATCTATGTACCTCAACACAAAACCTGTCGAAAACTGTCAATGTTGTATATGACGGGGTGCGGACGTCCGGTGGACCCCTCTGCGAAGCAGAAGCTCCGACCAAGGCGACAGCCAAGACCTCCCTCGCGAATCCTTAAAGTCCTTCTGATTTCTTAAGGAATTACAACTCTTCCCAACACATCAATTCTTCTTACCATTCTAGTGTTTAAATGGAAAAAGGTTTTTATTTGAGTATAGTTTCATCAATTGTGTCCATTATCTTTGTGTCAACATTACAGTCAAACTTTCTGGCAAACCAACAGTCGCTTGAACACAAAAGATCATAAGTTTCTGAAGTGATGGTATATGGATGATTTGTGATAGGTCTTCCGCTTTTAAGACCAAAATCTACATAAGTTTTACTTTTCTGTATTATCATTTTTGATTTGCCGGTTTCTTTATCATCAGGATAAAGAAGATGCATAATTAATGTTTGAAAAAAAGTTTCTTCGGGCGTTGTAGATTCATCCAGTAGAATAGCTGTGATTTCTGATTTTGATTTGTATTCATCTTCTATTTTATCGACAATACAGTCGGGAAGAATCCACCAAGCCGAACCGCCATAGATTTTACATCCTTTTTTTATAATACGCTGCTGAGCAGTCTGGCCGAAAAGATGCAGAATTTTCCGCATAACAACACCAATGAATTGTAAGACTTTTCTGATAAAAGGAATTTTGCGTTTTAAAACCCAATTTCGGTATTGTATCAAAGTTTTATTACGGTTAAATTTATTTGATACCCATGCTGCACTTTCGGAATCTGTACAATCCAAGTATATATCGGGATAATTATTTTCAAGTTCCTTTTCCACAAGATGCATAGATTTGATAGGGTAGTCCTGTCCGCTTAGTGCTGCAAAATATGAATAATGATCTCCTGCTTGTTGACCAATTTGTTTGGCATAGGCAATCAGCAACATATTTATGTCAACCAAGGAACGGTCATCTAATTTACCGTTTATTCTCACTTTTGAAACATAGCAGTGTTTTAAATCACATGTGGCGGAAATTAGAGATTCATATTTATCTTTTGTGACTTTCTCATCAACATGGATAAATATGTGGTTGTTTTCAGAGTGTATCCGATGAGCCAATCTGGCTACAAATTCCATGTCTTTATGACAGTTTATTAAATATGCTGTTTTCATTTAAATATTCCTTTCAAATCAATGAAGTGATTTGTGAAAAACTAAAAATATTGTATTTTAAGAACAGTGGAGCTGAATTAAATGTGAATCAGTGTAGTACCTTTGAATTGTGGTTTTAATATGACGAGAAAATTCATTTAAAAGCATTAATTAAATTTTATCATAATCGAAAATATAATGCAACATAAACAAATCAAAGGAATGTATCTGTAGTCATTCTTTGTCTTTAATGATTTTCAATAATTTGCCATTGCTTCATAGATGATTACTACAGTATGTGATTTTTCGTGTTTATAAATGGACTTGTTTAATTTCATTCACTTTAAATTGTAAATTGTCATGTTATTGTCTGTATATTGAGCTGATTTACACCGCACAGCTTTACTTTTTAGCGTGGCAGGGATATAATATTGGGGAATTATTTGTTTTTGGGTGGTTTAATGAAAAAAATAAATAAAGAATTATTAAATGAAAATATAGAAAAAATAGCTTTATACGACTTCGAAAATAATAAAGTGTTTGGTTCGGCTTATTGTGTTGTTCAAGGGCAAGATGAGATTTATAAAAAATGCTTCGGAACCATATCTGTCGACAGTAGGGAGCTTGTTACCGAAAACACAATATTCCGTATGGCTTCTATGACAAAACCTGTTACGGCAGTGGCGACACTTATTCTTATAGAACGAGGATTACTTTCATTGTCTGATAAAGTGTCCGACTATTTACCTGAATTTAAAGATATTCACATCACACAAATTACACAATCGGGCAGTTTGATAGATTTAGGTAGAGCACAAAATGAAATTACTGTTAGCAATCTGCTTACCCATACTTCCGGAATTGGAAGTGAGCCCTTAAAGGAGGGGAAAATGACCGGGGAAGATACAAAAAATCTTGATGCTTCAGTTGAATTTTATTCACGAATAGGGTTGGATTTTGAGCCCGGAACTAAGCAACAATATAGCGGAATCGGTGCTTTCAACGTGTTAGCAAAAATTATTGAGAAAGTAACAAAAACCGATTATCAGGATTTTTTAACAAAAGAAATTTTTGAACCTTGCGGGATGTCGAATACAATGTTTGTTCCTACACAAGAGCAATGGGGGCAAATAATTGATATGCATAATAAGAACGATGGTAAAAACGGTGTTGCCGGCATGAATGATAATTGTGTTTTTGCTGATTATCCGTGTACAAATTATTTAGGTGGTGCAGGCTTGCTATCAACTCTTGCCGATTATTCGCAATTTGCAAAAATGCTTTTAAATAAAGGTAAAACACCTACCAAACAGATTATTTGTGAAGATATATTCAGGCTGTTACATACTCCTTTTGTTACAGAAGATATAATGCCCGGAAGCGAAAGATGGGGACTCGGTGTTCGGGTAATAGTCAATGAAAATTATGAGAATTTACCGGTGGGAGCTTTCGGTTGGAGCGGGGCTTACGGTACTCATTTTTGGATTGATTTCACCAACGAGATTGCTGCTGTGTATATGAAAAACTCCCTTTTTGACGGTGGCGCGGCAAATGAATCTGCGCGTAACTTTGAAAAAGCGGTAGCAGATTCATTGGTTTAATAAAAATATAAAGCGAAGTGATGTTACCTCGCATATTTTTTGTCTGACTTCTTTACAAAAACACATAAGTACCGGTACTTACTGTGCGTAATTACCGATGGTTGGCAATATTGCTTTTTTGGGCTTGTTGTGCTATAATTTTTTAGAACAAGTCAGGGTTTGTAGTTGTATTTCCTCAACCGAAGGAGAGTTGATATAAATGGCGAAAAAAGAAAAAATAATCTGGATTGAATTGTTGCGTATAGTAGCTTGTTTTAGTGTTATTGTGCTCCATATGGGGGCACAACATTTCCGGGATATTCCTGTTGATTCTTTCGAGTGGATGGTATCTAATTTCTTCCATGGAATTACAAGGTTTGCAGTAGCTTGCTTTGTTATGATTAGCGGAAGTCTTTATCTTAATGAAAATCGTAGTTGGACACCTGGAAAGGTTATAAAAACATTCTTCTCAATAGGCGTTCCGTATGTTTTCTGGCAATTCATATATGCTGTATACAGAATTATAGAATATACCGATATGGAGCTATTCAGTGTGCAAGGCATTAAAAGAATTTGCATTTATATGAGTGATGATTATTTCCATTTATGGTATCTGCCAATGCTTTTGGGGTTGGTGCTTGTAGCACCATTGCTTTGGAAGATTGTGAATGGTGATAACGGGAAACAATGGTCAGAATTTTTGCTGGTTCTTTTTCTCCTGTTCCACATAATTCCCAATACTGTTAATGATTTCAGTTATCCGTATAAGGAGTATATATTGAATATAGCGAATGTTGTTAAACCTGAAATGATAACAGGATATGTGGGATATTTTGTTTTAGGGCATTATTTGAATAAATATGAGATTCCTAAAAAAATTGAGGCTTTGATATATTCGGCCACTATTCTGTCTGCGGGTTTTGGTGTGTATCTGTGCCAATATTTCTCACTTCAGAAAAACAAAGCCACACAAAGCTTTTACGAAAATTTTACCATTGTGGTTTTGTTTATGAGTGCGGGAATTTTCCTGTTTTTCAAAAATCACGTGTCAAAAATCAATTTCAAGGAAAATACCAAAAAGATAATAACTTGTTTCAGCGGAAGCACTTTCGGGATATATTTGGTTCACATACTGATACGCGAAATTCTGAATTCAAAAGGTATAAATTCCCTTTCATTTAACATACTCATTGCTATACCTGTAATCTCCTTATTAATCTTTTTTATTTCTTTTGCAATTGTTTGTGTTGTGAAAAAAATCCCTGTAATAGGTAAGTGGTTGGTGTAATCAAACAGCGGAGTGGATTTCCACTCCGCTGTTGTCATGTCAAATTATATATTACTTTATTCCATCAAGCAATGGCTTTAATTCTTCTGCAAGGTCAAAGTCATAATTATCCATATCCTCGCATCCCCAGAAGTAGTAGTTTGAATACCGGGGCTCGTCGTTTTCTTCGAACATTGATTCATTTACATAAATGCGAAGCTGCGTATGCTTCTCCTTGTTGGTAAGTGCAAATACAGTATATTCCCACACGAGAGAGGGTCCACCATCTTTGTTGTTCATTTTTCGCTCGGCAAAAAAATCATCTACCGCGTTTTTATGAAAATCCTTCATAGTAGCATATTTTTTATCAAAACCACAAGTCCAGTCGTGGCTTGATGATTCGCCACCGGTATTCGCGTAATCAAAGTCAAAGCCGTACGCCTTCAATATCTCAATAGCTTTCTCTACGTGGCTGTAGTCTTTGTCGAGAACGGGAATCTGTCCTCTTTTAAGTTCGCTTTTCATAGTGCCTCAGCTCCTTTTCTGTGACCATTATATCATAAAAAACTGATTATTCAATATGATTACACAGGAGGTAGATGCTATTTACAATTGATTCTTGTAATGGTATAATGAATTAGTGATTTCATTGTTTAGTGTGGGTAAAGCGTATCCGAAACAGCCTTAAATGGCGAGGTTTTGGTGCTTTTGCCCGATTTACCTTTGAAAGGCGCCAGCCTATCTGCAGTCAAATACCAACAAAATTCCCCGAACCCTCATCCATTTAAGGTCGAAGAATTTTGTGATTAAGAATTTTTCATTCAGATGAGGCAAAAACGCAGCTAATCCTGACGGATTGGCGAGTATTTTAATAAAATATGAGTGGAAAAGACTATCCCAAAATCTGATTCGGATACGTTTTACCCACTCTACAGGCGGTGTTTAATTTGTTGGATTTTATTAAGAATTTACCTTTGGCAAAGATCGTTTCCGTTATAATTCTTGCTGTTGTTTGCCTTATTGCAATCAAACTGATTCTTGTTCTCTTTGACAAGTTTGTGAAAAAGGTCAGGCTTGATGCGCTTATTTGCAAAATTCTGCGCATAGCCGTCAAGGTGCTTCTTTTGTTCCTTGGCGTTGTTATTGTGCTGGGTAGTCTTGGTGTTTCTGTGTCATCACTCGTTGCTGCTCTGTCTGTTGTTGGCGTTGCTTTTTCCCTTGCCATACAAGGCTTTTTGTCAAATGCCTTTGGCGGTATTCAGATTATTTCAAACAAGCCCTTCCGTATCGGTGATTATATCGATGCGGGCGGAGAATCAGGTACAGTTAAAGAGGTTGGTTTATTCTATACGAAGCTTGACACCCCTGATCAGAAGCTTATTCAGATTCCCAACAGCGTCATTGCCAATTCAAACATAACCAACTATTCAAGTGCACGTAACCGTCGTGTTGATATAACTGTCAGCGCATCCTATGATGACGACATAGAAAAGGTGAAATCTGTGTTGTTACAGCTCCTTTTGGAGCATCCTTTGGTGTTAGACGGTGATGAAACCGCACCTGTTGTTCATGTAAGTAACTATAATGCCAACGATGTTGCGTACACAGTACGTGCCTGGTGCCTCAGTGAGGATTATTGGACAGTCTATTTTGATATTATGGATAATATCAAACCTACCTTTGACAAGAACGGTATTTCACTTTCCTATCCCCACGTTAACGTTCATATGGTATAATAATTCGGAGCGGTTTTGAACCGCTCCCTTTATTTTTGTGGTAATATGTGCTATAATCAAAATATCTTCACTAAAACTATTTTGGGAGCGTTTGTTTTGGATATCGAAAATCTTGTAAAAAAGCAACAAAAATATTTCAGGACGGGGGAAACCTTGCCTGTCAGCTTTCGTATAAAAAATCTTTTGAAACTATATAAGTGCATAAGAAGGTACGAGAATGAAATTAACATAGCTCTCCAAAAGGACCTTGGCAAATGTCAGTTTGAGGCATTTACCTGTGAAACGGGTCTTGTACTTATGGAGCTTAATTATATGATTCGTCACACACCGTTATATACTGCCAAGCACCGTATATATACACCTATCGGTCAATGTATCGGTAGCGGTTACAGGAAGTCCGTGCCTTACGGCAATGTGCTTGTAATGAGTCCTTGGAATTATCCATTTCTTCTTACAATGGAGCCTATTTCCGATGCCATTTCTGCCGGTAACACTATTATTGTAAAACCAAGTGCTTATGCACCTGCCACAGGAGATATTATCGAAAAGATTATTAAAGAGTGTTTTTCTGAGGAATATATTGCTGTTGTCAGAGGTGGCAGGGAAGAGAATGCCGAGCTCCTTAAACAGAAGTTCGATATGATTTTCTTTACAGGCAGTCAGGCGGTTGGTAAGGAGGTTTTGCGAAATGCTGCAGAGCACATTACCCCTGTTGTCCTTGAATTGGGTGGCAAAAGTCCCTGCGTGGTTGACTCGACCGCCCGTATAAAAACAGCGGCAAGGCGTATTGTTTACGGTAAATTTCTTAACTGCGGTCAGACCTGTGTTGTGCCTGACTACATAATCTGTCACAGTAGTGTAAAAGACAAACTTGTTGAAGAAATCTGCAAGCAGATTACGGTGCAATTCGGTGAAAATCCCATTGAAAATCCCGAATACGGCAGAATCGTAAATGAAAAGCACTTTGAGAGACTGTGCAGACTTATTGATGAGGATAAGGTTGTTTTCGGTAGCGATACCAATGCCGAAAAGCTTAAATTTGCTCCCACGGTTATGGATAACGTAACCTGGGATGATGCAGTTATGCAGGAGGAAATCTTCGGACCCATTCTTCCTGTTCTCACATTTGAAACCTATGAGGAATTATACGAGCTCTTTGCCGATAAGCCCAAACCGCTCGGCTTCTATATCTTCTCTGAGGACAGAAAGCGTATTAACGAAACTATTGAACGCTGTGCCTTCGGTGGTGGTTGTGTTAATGATACAATTATGCAGATTGCCATTAACAGCTTCGGCTTTGGCGGTGTTGGTGAAAGCGGTATGGGTAGCTATCACGGTAAAGCAGGTTTCAACGCCTTCTCTCACGAGAAGAGTATTCATAAAAAGGTTACCTGGTTTGACTTCCCCGTAAGGTATTCACCCCACAATAAGGTGTTTAAATTCTTGTCACATCTTTATCTCAGATAAAAAGTAATCGGAGTCAGGATTTTCCTGACTCCGAATTTTTATGGTTTTTTTATTGTGAAGTTAAGTCCCAGAGCTACAACCGAAAGTGCAAGGAGCATAATGAAGGGCGTGGTGTAGCCACCTGATGAAGCAAGCAAACTGTTGCTGAAGGTTGCAATGAATGATGCAATAATCAGGTTGAAATTTGTGATGCTGTAGTTTGTTGAGTAATACTTCTGTCCGTAGAATGATGCGGAGAAGGATGCCGTAACCGTGGGACAGGAGCCGTAGGAAAGACCTGTGAGACACAGACCAATTATGCATACAGGGAGTGAGTGTATATTAACTGCCAGCAAGGTGATGCCTGCCGCTACAATGGTGAGAACGTTAGCAGAGAGCATTGTTGTACGACGTCCGAGTGCATCGTAAAATGCGCCTGTGATAATTCTGCCAAGACCATTGCAAATTGAAAGCACACCAACAAGTGTGGTTGCAAGAGCAGGGGCAGCATCAACGGAAAGTACAAGGTCACGTGCAAAGCTGATTACAGAGTTACCCACAGCGGTCATAAATGCCATACAGGCAAATGCGCGCCAGAAAGTGAAACTTTTAAGCATCTCAGGTGTAGAGAAATCCTTTGTTTCAAAACTCTCTTTTTTTGTTGCTTTTTTCACCTTGGATTCAGGGAATACTGTATCAGGTGAAGGTCTTTTAAGTATAACAGCTGCAATTACAAGCACAACCGCAAGCACAATACCAAGCATAATATATGCCTTGCTCCAACCGAATGAAGGCATTTCAAACAGCTTGCTTATTCCGTTGCCAAGGAGAAGTGTGCTTACACCGAAGCCCATCATAAGACAGCCCGAGCAAAAGCCTTTTTTATCGGGGAACCATTGGCTAACAGTAGCAACTACAACGTTATAGCAGATGCCGATACCACTACCCGCAAGGAAGGCGTAGCTAACGTACAGAAGGTATGGCGTATCTTTACTCAGCAGTCCTGTCATTACAAAGCCTGCACCAACAAGTGCGCCTGCGATGATAAGTGTGATTTTAGGCCCGATTTTCTTGCAGATAAGACTTCCGAAAAATGCACCGAGACAGAAGAAGCACATTGTAAGCGTGAAGTTAAGGGCGAGCACGGAATCGCTCCATCCGAACTCCGATTTGAATGGGATTTTCAATATTGACCAGGCATATAATACACCCGAAAAGAGCATTGCAAAAACGCCTGTTGCCAGGTAAAAGCTTCTTTTTTTGATTTGTGTGTTAGCTTCCACGATAAGGTCTCCTTATTTTATAATGTATTTGTCAGAACAGTTAAGGTTCTGTTTGAATTGATTTAACTTTGATTTATCAGTTGCACGGGCAAGCAAAAGGAATCTGGCGTTGCCGTTTGTGAGAATCGCGTTTATATCAAAATTCAAAGTGATATGATTTCTGAAATCAATAATTTCATCAAACTCTGTACCAAGTAAGTTGAATACGATAACACTATTTTCAGCGGAGCAATTGTATAAATCGCTTAAATAGTCCTGGGTGAATGACCCGGGCACAACACCGTTGACGCAGAATATATCAGAGAAGAGAAAATTTTGTTTATATGTAAGGGTATAGTTCTTGATGTATTCAATTGCATCACCCTGTAATAAGTTGAAATTATTTTCCATATATGGTGTGGTGAAGTGCTTTTTTGCGATTTCAATCATCTTGCATGATAACTCTACACCTGTCACTTCGGTATCGGTAAAATTACGGCAAACATAACGCGGTATGGTGCATCCCCCACAACCAAGCACAAGTGCATTTTGAATATCAAAAGATAATGTCCATTTGCTTATAACCTCTTGCACAATTGTGTAGGCAGGCTGTGTTGTTTCCGCAGGGTTAATGTATACAGATGATTGCGCATAAACTCTTCCCTCATATAAAAAGGATAAATCACGAGTGTCCTTGATAAAAGGCAGGGCATTGGTGCGGTCAATAACCCTGTAAGTTAAATCATCAATTTTGAATTCTTCAATTATAGTTGTCTTGGCAAAAAGCTTTGAAAATTTTTTGAGGATTTTTTTTATCATTTTATACCTTCTTAACTAATATTTGTTTATTTTACCACCAATAAATGTATATTTCAAGTATAAAGCTGTATAAAAATTCACACATATAAAAAACAGAGCAGTTTATCACAGCTCTGTAAGGGGACAGGCGGGGTCTGCTTTTTTATAAGTGCCGTATTCTGCATAGCTTTGGCATCTTGCACCACCATTGCAGGACATATTGTGTGGGCACTTCAGACATTCCTGTGGTATATAGGGTTTTCTCAAATCAATAAAAGTAGGGTGGCTGTAGTATATATCCGTGAGGGTGGATGTGAAAACATTGCCACAGACTATCGGTAATCGTCGGCAGGGCATAACTCTGCCGAATTCATCAACCACTACAAGACTTTTTGCGGCTGAGCATTCGTACGCCTCGCTGTTATTACCGAGAAATTGAAGTGCTCGATGCATTCTTACCTCGGTCAATTTATGCACTGTTTTCGTGAGCCTTGTACCTTGTGCTTTTTTCAAGGCGTCTGTGTAACAGGGGAGGATATCTGCAGTTATTTTTAAATCTCTGATATCTTCTGCGTTGCCTATGGGAACAAGTCTGTCGGACCAAAGGGCGGTTATTTTTCTTTTTCTGCACTCCCTTGCCACGGTAGTGAGTTGAGTATAGTTTTTCGCGTTTGCCGTGAAGCTGATATAGGTTCTGATACCATTGTTTGTAAGCTTTTGTGCCATCGCAAAAACTCTGTCATAATCACCATCGGCTCTGAGTTTATCGTGAGTCTCTCGGTTTCCGTCGATACTTAGTTGTACAAATGAAACCTTTGTTTCTTTCAGTAGCTTGATGGTTTTGTCATCAATAAATGAGCCGTTGGACAGCACACCATAGGTCAGAGCATTACTTTTTGTATGGATATATCCGATGATTTCATTTATATCCTTTCTTATAAAGGGCTCGCCACCGGTCAGGTTGATGTGACCGCGTTTTTTTATGTTGTGCTCCTTGTTGTATGCGTTTTTCAAATCAACGAATTGTTCAATGATTCTTTTTACGTCATCTGTGGTAAGCGGTTCTGCATCACCCTCTGTGCGGTAACAATGCTTGCACCTTAGGTTACAGTTGCCTGTTACGTGGAATTGCAGATGGAGTCTGCTTTGTGATAAACCGGACATAATGACACTCCTTATTTGTCACAATTCCTGTTGAGTGTTTTGATGTATTCTGCAGTAACGATACCTGCGGGCAGAGCAACTATGGCAATGCCGAAAAATGATGAAAGCATTGCAACAAATCTGCCAAGGTCTGTAACAGGGTATAAATCACCATAGCCCACGGTTGTGAGAGAAACTGTTGCCCAATACATAGCCTCAAAGAAGGTGTTAAATGATTGCGGCTCAACGTTGTAAATGATTATTGATGATACAACAATATATCCAAGAGCAAGGCTGACAACCGCCCAAAGCTGTTTCTTTGATTGTTGGAAAATTTCAAGTATTGTGCGGGCGCTCTTTGAATAGCGGAAAATTCGGATTATCCTGAAAACAGCAAGTATTTTGGTGAATTGGAACTCGGAAAACAAGCTGAATGCAGAGCACGTAAGCGCAAAAATCGATAACAAGTCTACTATGGATATAAGTCGCACAGGAAATCGGACAAAAGCCTGTAAACCGCTCACGTTAAGCTTGTAGTCAGCGGTAATCCATCTGAGAATGTAGTCGATTATGAATACAACAACACAAAGGACCTCAGCACCGATTATAATATGTGGCTTAACCTTGAGTGTCAGCGGGAAAATGCTCAATATGATGAAAAATATCATCACGTACTTATACAGAACACTCGCTGTACTGTTGTCATAGATATGTACTATTTCATATATTTTCTTTCGCATAGCAATTAACCGTTGTTATTATTGTTATTGTTGTTATTGTTGTTGCTTGAGCAACCGCAGCTACCACAACCTGATGAGGTGGTTACGTTTGTAACTGTAACACCTGTTGCTCTGAAAACAACCTTGTTGAATGTGCCGTAGGTTTCAACGTTGAATAAACCGGCCTGCTGACCGTTGCCATCAAGCACATATAATGTATTTGGAGTCAATGAAACAAGGCAGTTGGGTACTGTCTTGAAAATGTTGTACATATATTCCAGGAAGTTGTCGTCAATGTTCCGAACGTATTGACGCAAGCTGAGGCAAGAGGCGAGCATCTGTGCTTCTTCATAGGTCTGAGGTTGTGGGTTAAACATTTTTATCATCCTCCGTAATAGTCAAATAGTGTAATTCTATATTCTGGAATGGGAGATTAATTGCTCCGATATGGTAAAAACCGTTGTTGCGTTGCTTCTGATAGTGGTAATCCCTCAATGCAGAGGTGGTAAAGAACAGGTTGTTTGCATTTGTTTTTGATAACCTGTCCTTATACATTCTTATAAAGTCGCTTATATTCACACAGTAATAACCGGGCTTGTCTGAAAAGCCTGCGGTAACCGTGCTTTTGAAAATTTGTAAGGTAGCAATATGCTCTTGCTTCTCTCGTTGCTCATCACCGTATACAACCATATCACCACTGAGAAGCATCATATATAGCGAATTATTTATGGGGTAATCGCTGAGAGCATCCATTGTTTCCTCTTTTATGTATATGCTCACGTCGCTTTCCGGTGTGAGGAAAACGAAATCGCGCTTATATTTCAGTAATTGTGATTCGAGCGCATATTCCGTTGAGTCGACCTTGAGTATGAATGCTGTTGGGTCATAAACCTTTTGGAGCTTATCGTCCTTGTCTATAAGGTCCCTGAGACTGTTTTCCTCATATTCAATTTCCACATAGTTGTCAGAAATCTGCGGGTGATTTGTCAGGGTGTAATGGTAAGCAAACCCCTTGGGATATTCTTCATACTCCTTTGCTGCATATAACCTCTTCTGAAGCAGACAGGTATATGATTTGGGTTCGTTGTACACATTTTTTACAAAGGGGCAACCCGTTTTGCAAAGGTGCAGATACGGACATTTGCCACATTCCTCGGTAAAGCCTTGTTTGTTGTGGGCGGTGAATATTTTTAGTCTGGCATTGCTTAGAATATCATCTACGGAATCTGTGTAAATGTTTCCGTAGTAAAAATCCTTGTTACCCTGACCGCGTACACAGGAGTACACGTCGCCATTTTTTTCAAGCAAGAAGAATTTTTCGCCGCAGTTGTCACAATTGGTGCAGTATGCAGGTGTGAATTCAGCAAACCAGGCATTGTTGAAGCCTTCCTCAAGGTCTGTACCGACGAATTCTTTTTTCATTCTGTCATAGAGTGCAACCTGACTTTCTTCATCCAGGGCAGTAAGCTCAACCTCACCGTGAGTCTGTGGCTTGAAGCCTATCATAAAGTTAAAGTCATTCATATTGAGGCAGGTGTTGTTATGAAGATATTTTATATCCTCAACAATTTCATCCAGCTTCAGGAAATGCTCCTTGAAAATGGTCGCAGAAACCTTTTTGCGGTTGGGGAGAGTATCTAACAAATCGATATTTCTGAGTATGGTATCAAGTGTACCCTTACCACCCTTTGTGATGCGGTATTCATCGTGCATCGAAAGGGGGAGGTCAAGACTACCGCTTATGCTTACTCCAAATTCACGGATAGTGTCAATGTGCTTTTCAAGACTCAGCAGATTCGTTTTTATATGTGGCGGATTCACCTTGAAGCCGTTTTCACGGATGATATCACCATTGTCGCGATAGTAATTATATATGTACTCTACAATTGACCTGAAATCTTTGCTTGAGAGGGTAGTGACCTCACCACCGTGCAATGATATGTTGAAGGGGATAACGTCAGCTTTTCTGAATTTCTCAACAGCAAAGCGCAAGGTTTCAAGGTAGGTTTTATCGCTTTTTAATTCATTGGTATTTTCGCCGAGGTAGCAGTACCTGCAACTCATATTGCAATTCATAGTAGGTACGTATAGAAGGTGTATAAATTTACTCATATTGATTCGCTTATTTCTTTGTTATATTTGCGGGGCATTCCTTGAATGCTCTTTCGTCTATCAAAGCACCACGCGGTACTTCTACTGATATAAGTGAACTGCAATTACGGAATGCGGAGCTGCCGATTTCGGTTACGCTATCGGGGATGTAAACCTTGCTGAGCGATGTGCATCCACGGAAAGCGTGTGCAGCAATTCTTGTAACTCCGTCAGGAATGTGTATTTCTCTGAGGCTTGAGCAGTTTTCAAAACAATTACCACGGATTTCTGTAATACCTTCGGGTAAAGTTATTGTGGTAAGAGAAGTACAATTCCGGAAAGCATTGCCGTGAATTGAGGTAATACCGTTGTGCATATTTATTGATTTAAGTGATGAGCAGTCCTCAAAACAATTTCCTCGAATTTCAGTAACTGTAGCGGGCACTGTAAACTCTGTGAGTGAGGTGCAACCCATAAAGCACTCGCCCTCAATAGCGGAAATACTGCTGCCAAAGTTTATCTGTGTGAGTGAGGTACAATCCCTGAAAGTGCCACCCATTATTGTGACAACGTTATCGGGAATTATCACGTTGTTAAGTGATGAACAACCGCGGAAAGCATTTTTCTCAATAAGTGTTACGGTTTCGGGGATTTCTATTGATTTAAGCTCTGTGAAGTTGCGGAAAGCACCTTCGCCGATGGCAATTACCTTGAGTCCGTTCCACTCTGCAGGGATTACGATGCTATCTGAAGATAAGTCTTCACTACTCCAGGCAGTGAGCTTGCAACCATCCTCGTATTCAATAAAGGTTGTTTCGGGGCTTGTAGTTACGGCTGTATCCTCTTGCATTGATTCTGCGGGCGATGCGGGAGATGTGTAAGTACCACCGCCTGAGCTTGATGACGAACTGCCGCAAGCGAGTGCAAGAAGGCAGAACAAAACAATACATAATATAACAGCAATTTTTTTCATTTTATTACAACCTCCTGTGCCATAAGCTGATCGATGGTGCTTTTGGGGTTGCTCTTTGCTAAAGCTAAAATAATTGAGGTGTCCGTAGTTTTTTTGATTTTGCGTATTGCAAAAGCAAGCGCGACAACCGATAACACAACACCGCTTTCAAAAAATGTAATTAGACCAATAATAAAAACTATAGTATGTGGAATAAGCTTTATTGCAAGTTTTTTGGGTTTTGATTTTAATCTGTAAGACCTTCCCTGAGCCTTTATTTGTGAAAACTTCTGGTTGATTATGGGTTCTAATAATTCTTCGGGTGTCATAATTTCTCCTCCTTGGATTTAACATACAAAATAATTATATTTTATCAAAGTCATGTTTTCAATTGATTTATCGAAAAAAGCCGAAAAAATGTAATAATCTGTATTTATAATAATCTGAATACAACATATAAAACTGCAAAAATAACAGGCTGATGTGCAAGGTAAATAATCAGCGCGTGTCTGCCGAACCATTCAAGTGGCTGTGCTTTAATTACCGACAAATGCTTAAACCAATTCTTGGATTTAAATAAATAAAACAGGTAAAAGCCGAAAAGATACAGAAAAATCCAGGGTATTAGTGGTACATAGTCAGCTGAAGCAAAACTGCTGTGAGGAAAGCCGAAAAAGGCTGAAAAATAGTTGGCGTACAGTTTGTGGGGGAGTTCTGAAATTAATAGTTTGCCGAAGCCGAGGTATCCGTCGGGTGTGTTGTAGAACAGAATAAATAATATGGCTGATAACGAAAGTCCGATATGATATCTGATTTTTGATAAGTGTTTTTTTAGGCTTCCTGTTAAAATCATTGCAGTGCCCAGAAAGGTGAGCACACCGAAAATTACCGTGGCCTCAGGTATAACAATGAGTGTTGCAAGAGTCATCAGAATTGATGCGATAAGTGTTATTGCTCCGCGCTTTACAGGATTTTTGCACAGATTAATACAGAAACCTGATATTATAACAAACGACCATAGAATATACTGCTGGAATATATGTGCGGCATTTGTGTGAAATATTGGTATTTCTATCCCGAACATATAGACCAAATCCCAAGTGGCGTGGTAGATTATCATGCATATAACGGCTGCTCCGCGTAGAATATCAATAATATTATATCTGCTTTTTGTCTCTTTTTTATTATTCATAGGGGCACCTGTATTTCGGTCTGTTTATACTGTTCTTACCGTATTCAATGGCAACTTTGGGGCATATGGAAATACAAGCCATACAATGTGTGCAGTTTTTATCCCACACAGGATTGCCGTCTTTAAGTTTAACGTTATTTAATGGACATTCAACAGCACATTTACCGCAACTGATGCATTTTTCTCTGTCGACGCTGAATTTATCTGCTTTTACACAAAGGGGGTAAAACATCAGGTTTACAATACTGCTCATTACTTTGTCGATAGTGCTTGATTTGTGAGAGGGGAGTCGGGTGCCGCTTTGGATTGAGGTGATGATATAGTCAATTACAAGCTCTGCACGTGCAATTATTTTCTTACCCTGCTCGGGTGTTGGTGTGCTGAACATTGCAAGGTAGTTCTCTGGCATAACAACCTCACCGCAACCCATAAATTCAAGGTTACAGTTGCTGCATAGCTTACGGATGTATTTCTCTGCGTTACCGATTTCTCCACCGCAGTTCATTACAAAATATGCTTTTGCCCCTTTTTGGAAAGTAGATTTCCTTATCCATTCCTCAACAACGCGTGGGATTCTCCACGCATAAGTGGGGACAGAAAAAACAAGCAAATCAAGGTTTGTATTACTGAAATACTCGTCGTTTTTTAAAGCGGAATTGATGGAATAAAGGTCTTTGCCAATACCATCAGCAATACGTCTGCCGATATATTTGCTGTTACCTGTACCTGAAAAGTAAAATACCATAACATCACCTCATAATATAAGGTTATTGTATCACATAATGTATATTTTTACCACAAAAAATCCGCCTTACTATAAAAAGTAAGGCGGATTATATACATTAATTAAAGGTTATAGTACTTTTCGAACTCAACGGGATGAGGAATCTGAGAAATCTGACTGCACTCAGCACGTTTTGCTTTGATGAAATTGTTGATAAGCTCGATGGGGAATACACCGCCTGCTGTGAGGTAATCGTTATCTGCCTCAAGACAATCAAGTGCATCTTCAAGACAAGTGGGAAGACCCTGAAGCTTTGCCTTCTCTTCATCGGGAAGGTTGAAGAGATTGAAGTCATAGGGACCCCAGCCGTTTGCATGGGGATCGATCTTGTTCTTGATACCGTCGAGACCTGCCATAAGAATAGCTGCATAGCAGAAGTAGGGGTTGCACATTGCGTCGGGATTACGAAGTTCAAAGCGACGCTTCTCAGGAGCCTTAGCATAAGCAGGGATGCGAATAACCGCACTTCTGTTTGATGTAGCATAACCAACTGTTACAGGAGCCTCAAAGCCGGGGATAAGACGCTTAAAGGAGTTAGTACTAGGGTTTGTAATAGCACAAAGTGAGCCGATGTGCTTGAGAAGACCGCCCATAAAGTAATGTGCAGTTTCGCTGAGGTTTGAATAACCATTATCATCTGAGAAAACAGGCACACCGTCCTTAAGAAGGAGCATGTGTACGTGCATGCCGCTACCTGCTTCGCCGTAAATGGGCTTGGGCATAAATGTAGCAGTCTTGCCGTATTTGAGGGCAGTGTTACGGATGATGTCCTTAATCAACATTGTAGCATCTGCCATCTTTGACATACGGCCGAGCTGAGGCTCAATCTCAAACTGACCTGATGCAGCAACCTCAGGGTGATGGTAGTTGATTTCGATGCCTGCATCAGCCATATGCATACACATTTCACTACGGCACTCGTATGTAAGGTCAAAGGGCTTCGCAATATGATAGTTTTTCTGCTTGGGAACGATAACACCGTCACCCGCAACGTCACTATTCCAATAAGACTGCTTTGCATCAACGTCTGCGCTGATATTGTCAGGTGAAACGTTCCAGCCCACCTGATCGAAAAGATAAAATTCAAATTCAGGAAGAATGAGCATTGTGTCAGCAACGCCACAATCCTTCATATACTGCTCAGCGGCAAGAACAATATTTCTGGGGTACTGAGCAAGAGGTCTATTGACAGGTGAGTCAATAATCATTGCATTACCCGTCATTGATAACGTGGGAATATCGCAGAAGGGGTCAATGATAGCTGTGTCGGGATCGGGGATAAACACCATATCACTCTTCTCCACAACTGCGTAGCCGTAGTTAGAAGCGTCAAATCCGATACCGCTCTTCATTGTGTCTTCGGAGAAATTCTGTGCGGGTATTGTAACGTGACGATACTGACCGTTGATATCAACCATCTTAAAGTCGACCATTTTGATATCTTTCTCTTTAATCAGGTTAATGATTTCTTGAATTTTGTTGCTCATTTTCAACACTCCAAATCATTTTTTATATAACCATTATTTTACTATATACATTTCAATTGTCAATATTTTTGTTGAAATATTTATATACATAATTATATAGCAATGTAAAAACACCCTCGTCTGTGAAAAACGAGGGTGTTTGACTATATACTATTATATATTACATTGAGCAGATTAATAGTAAACAATTTCACTGCTGAGCTTTTCAAGACCGAACATAAGCTCAGAAGCAACTGTCTTACCAAGAGAGATAAGCTCGTGGTAATGGTTTACAGGGTCGCCCATTGTGTAGTCATTATCAGGAACAACGTAACCAATAGCGTCATTCATAAGACCCATACAAGCAACATCATCACCGAAGAGCTGACAAGCAGTATAAGCTTCAAAGGGCTTTGCTGTTACAGAGTTAGCTGCAAGGAGTGAAGCACCGTTAGGAGCAACAAGGTCCTGGCAGATTTCACCGGGAAGGAATACTGTCTTGTAAACCTGACCGATTTCCATATAACCGATTTCAGTGATTGTTGAATAGGTGCCGTCGTCGTTAACAAGAACTACGTAGTTAGCCATATTGAGCTTACCAACAGCTTTGATAAGTGAGTTGTCAATGTGGATTTCAACCTGGTTGAGGTAAAGGTTGAGGTAGGGTTCAACTTCTACTTCTTCAACAGGTGTCCAGTTTTCATACCATAATGTGTAGGCGGGATTAGCAGGAATCTGGTTTCCTTCGTAAATCTTGCCTTCGCCACTCATTAAGAGAGTCTTGTAATTTGTTGCAACTGTAAGATCTGTAAGATCAATTTCAACGTAGTTTACACCGTTGAGGGCGATTACAAAGAGTGAACCATCTTCGCTCTTACCACTTGTAACGTCAGCGTTTGTAATAAATGCATCAACGAGTTTGCCATCAGCATTTGTAACCCTGTGAATGCCGTTTGTGTTGTCAATTGTAATTGTGTGTGTCTCGTCATAAACGTATTCATCAACAAGGTTGTTACCGCTCTTTACACGTAATATATTAGCGTCTGCTTCAACAGTAAACAACTCAGCTCTGTGAACTGTGGTGTTGGTTTCACCACCTGAGATAACTTGAGTTACGTAATTGATAAACGAGAAGCCGTATTCGCCAAATTCGGGAATAAGATTGCCGTTTTCGTCATAGATGTCGACAAGCTTTGTGTTCTCTTCGATTTCATCTGCATTTGAGTTAATGATGGGATCTGCTTTGATTTCTTCCTCAGTGAGAGTGAGAGAGAGGAGGATTCTTGCGAGCTCGTAACCGTATCTCTGAGATTCCTCAACACGCTGGAATGTCTCAACGTTGTCACCTGTTGCGCCACGTGACATATAAATACCTGCGATTGAACCCTGGAAGAACATGAAATTGTAACCGGCTTTATCAAGGTACTGACCGCAGTAGAAGACATAGTCACCGCTGATTTCTCTACCTGAGTTGGATTCTGTGGGAAGACCTGCAACGTCGGGATGAGCTGCAATGTTAAGCATCATTGTGGGTCTTACGGTTTTATCATCGGGAGTGAATACGAATCTGTGAATTTCAGTCATAGCAATCTTTCTTTCGCCGTCTGCGATAACATTGCCGTTTTCATCAAATTCAATAATCTGACCTGATGTGGGTCTGTTCTTGTTCTGGAAGTAATCCTGGCCGATATCCTTGATAGCATATGTAAGAGTACCGGGCTCGAGGTTATAGAAGGCCTCGATAAGAGTATCAGCAACCTTTTCCTTAAGGAAAGCCATATATTCGGGATTAGTGCCCTGCTGAAGCTCTTCACCTGTGTTCATACCACTGTTGATACCGTTCATAGCAAGCTTTGCAAGGTTTCTTGTCCAGAGACCTTCAGTATCAATGCAGCTGTGTGTATGGGTTGAAGCAATGTTGATTGAAACGATGTTATTAGCAGCAGCAAAGTCTGCAAGAAGTGCACGGATATCCTTGATATCGGCATTTGTGATACCGATACAGTCGATTGTTGCGAAGAGAACCGTACCTTTATCTGTGCCATCGTTGATAGCGATTGTACGAACCTTCATGTCATCCTTGCCGAGACCGGGGATTTCTGCAATGCCTTCAACAACGTTTGTAAAGCCGTTTTCGGGAGCGATGTAACCACCGATGTAATATGTACCGTTGTCATAATCATCGGGGATGAGGCTTGCGTTTGCATAACCGAGGTGCCACTGAGCGCCTTCTTCGGCTGATGTAGCAAACTCTTTGCCGATACCCTCGTAGTAGTTTGATTCAATCAATTTTTGGGTCTCTTCTGCATCAGGGGCCACGAATCCCGGTCCGTCACCGAATAAACCCTGGAACATATCAAGTATAAACCTGAGGAGTGTGTCGATGATATCAGCAAAGATAACGCCGATAGGATCATCGCTGCCTGTGATAGGGTAGATACTTGTAGCGCCTGCTGTTATTGCACCGAAAGCCGAAAGGCTGATTGTAAGTGCAAGAATAACAGCGATTACTTTAGTTAATCTGCTCTTTTTCATAGAAAATGTCTCCTTTTGAATTGTTTTAATATAAAACAATATATTTACTTGTACATTCTACTACATTACAGCGAGGATTTCAATCATCATTTTTGCTAAATTATGGACTTTCAGTTGAGTGTTTTGCACAAAAATTTATGATTATAAAAAAGTAATAAAGTATTGCGCATTTATGTATTGACAATTTCGATTGTTTTGTGTAGAATGTTATGGAAGTTATATGGTATCAAGGGGGATACTTTTATGAAAAAGAATGATAAGAAAAGCAACCAGAGGCTCAAGAGTATTGTGCTTTTGCTTCTTGTTACAGGCGTTGTTATAGGTCTCGTTTCAAGTACTGCCATCAAGCTGGCATCTGCTACATACCTTATGCAGAAGACTCAGAAGCCCATTATCAAAGTGCCCAAGGTTATTGAGCAGTTTATTGATTCTATTGCTCCCACTTCACCTACAACCACTAAGCCTCTTTCAGGCGGCAGTATCACGTCACCCACAAAGCCTGTTGTGAATAATGAACAAACCACAACGGAGAAGGAAAAACCCACACAGCCTCCTACAACACAGGCTCCCACAACACAGGCTCCTACAACACAGGGTTCCACAAATCCGCCTACTACTGCTGATATTAATGCCGGTGTTAAGGCTGACCAGGCAAACTTCAACAGCTATAAAGCAGTTGTTGAGCGTGCAAAGGCAAGCGACAGAACATATACAAAGACAACTAACAGAAGCTTGGATATGAGCTTTTTCCAGTCACTTGCGGTAAGCGGTGCTGAGAATATTGTTATTAATGATGAACCTTACTTCTATAACAAGGTTGAGACAGTTGGCAAAGCAAATGCTGACAAGGCTTTATTCATTAATAACCCCAAGGCTTGTCTTCTTACTTCCATGGACCTTGAAGCAACAAAAAAGGCTATTTCTTCTACAAGCAGAGAAGAGTTAAAGGACGGCACAATCAAGATTGTTATTAACTTCAAAGACGAAGCAGATCCCAAGCCCCTCAGCTATGAAGATACCAAAACAGAGGGCTTCATTAGTGCAGTGTTCCCTGTTATCGCTGCAGAGCAGGTTCGCTACCATGCAGATGATCAACTCGGTACGGATATCGAATCAATCAATCTGCTTTATACAGGTTGCTATGTTGAGCTTATCTATGTCCCTTCAACAGGTGATATCATCTCCCTTAAGCAGGTTACCAATTGTGTAGTAGATGGTAAAGACGGCTTCAAAAATGTCGGCGGCACAATTACCGAAGTGAACGAGTACGTTTTTGAAAAATAATTTATAATTATACAGGAAGAATGAGTGAAAACTTATTCTTCCTGTTTTTTTATACCTTGATAAATGAATATTTATGTGATATAATTTTTATTTGAAGAAGTATGTTCTGATTAATAAGGGCAGCATATAAGGAGAAGGCTATGACAAGAAGCGAAGCAAGAGAACAGGCATTTATTGTTCTGTTTGAGAAAATTTTTGACAACGAATCAACTATCTGGCAGATTGCAGACAGTGCAAATGAAGCAGAGCTTATTAAAATCAATACATTTGCAGAAACTCTGTTGAAGGCTGTGGATGAAAATGCAGAAACGATTGATAGTATTATCAGCGAATATTCAAAGGGATGGAGTATAGAGAGACTTCCTAAGGTGTCTCTTGCTGTTCTCAGACTTGCTGTCAGCGAAATGAAATTTGTGGAGGATGTTCCCACGGGTGTTTCTGTTAACGAAGCTGTTGAACTTACTAAGAAATACGGTACTGCTGATGATGCCGCTTATGTAAACGGTGTTCTCGGTGCAGTTGCCAAGAGCTTATAATATGAGCGGATATCTCGGTTTCGACACAAGCAACTACACGACCTCTGTTGCCTTTTGTGACGGTGAGCGTATTGTTCAGCAAAAAAGGCTTCTTCCCGTTAAGGATGGGGAACGTGGCATACGTCAGAGTGATGCGGTTTTTCACCATACCAAGGCATATCCTGAATTGCTGGAGAAGCTGATGTCACAGATTAGCGGTGACATTAAAGCTATTGGTGTTTCTACACGACCTACCACACAGGAAGGGTCCTATATGCCCTGCTTCCTTGTAGGTGAGGGGGTTGCCCGTGCCGTAGCATCCGCTATGGGTGTTAATCTTCACAGGTTTTCTCACCAACAGGGGCATATTGGTGCCGCTCTGTTTTCGGCAGGTAAAACTAAACTTATAAATGACAAATTTCTCGCTTTTCATGTATCGGGCGGCACAACCGACTTGGTTTTATGTGAGCCAAGTGAAATGAATATTATTAAAACTACACTATATGCTTCATCAAGTGACCTTAAGGCGGGACAGGCTATCGACCGAATCGGTGTGAAAATGGGTGTGCCTTTCCCTGCAGGTAAGGGTGTGGAGGAGCTTGCAGTAAAGTCTGAACGTATATTTAAAAACAAAATCAAGTTGAAGAACGGCTTCTGTTCGCTTTCCGGACTGGAAAACAAATGTCTGAAGATGCTTTCGGATGGAGAGAGCAGAGAGGATACATCAAATTTCCTTTTATCCTACGTTGCAGACGTAGTAACGGCAATGACGGAAAATGCCTTGTCAGTTCTTGGTGAAATGCCTGTTGTTTATGCAGGCGGTGTTATGTCCGATGTCATTATCAGGCAGAAGATCGAACCGAGGTTTGAGGCATATTTTGCAGAGCCTGACTTTTCCTGTGATAATGCGGCAGGCATAGCCTACCTTACAAGTGTTGCAGAAGGTAACTAATCAAAAGGTGATTATATGATAACTCCTACGCCTAAGGTTTATACCGTCAATGAACTCAATAACTATGTTAAGACTGTTCTTGATAATGACGAAAACCTTAAATATGTTTACGTAACAGGCGAAATATCAAATTTTAAGGCTCATTACAGTGGGCATATGTATATGACCGTCAAGGATGAAACTGCTTCAATCAAAGCGGTTATGTTTTCGGGGAATGCGAACAAGCTTCGTTTTGTTCCTGAAAACGGGATGAAAATTCTCGCACTCGGCACAATTTCTCTTTTTCCTCGCGATGGCTCATATCAGTTATATATTACTGCAATGCAGCCTGATGGAGCAGGTGCTCTCAGTATTGCATTTGAGCAACTAAAAAAGAAATTGGAAGCAGAGGGCTTGTTCTCTCCGGTTCATAAAAAGAAAATCCCGCTTTTTCCGCGTAAGGTCGGGGTAGTTACATCGTCAACAGGTGCGGCTATTCAGGATATTTTCAATGTTCTCGGTCGCAGATACCCGGTTGCAGAGGTTGTTGTAAGGTCTGCAAAGGTACAGGGCGAGGGGGCTGCACAGGATATTGCCGCGGCAATCCGTGAATTCAATGAGCAGAAGGGCGCCGATGTTCTTATTGTTGGTAGAGGCGGTGGCTCGGTTGAAGATTTATGGGCATTTAATGAGGAAATTGTTGCACGCGCTGTTTTTGAGTCAAAAATCCCTGTCATTTCTGCAGTAGGACATGAAACGGACTACACAATCTGTGATTTTGTAGCAGATTTGCGTGCTCCCACACCATCAGCAGCTGCAGAAATTGCCGTTCCGGATATATTTGAATTGAAGGCTGAGCTGGATGCCTGCAAAGCACATATTTATAATATTGCAAAAAATATTGTTTCCGCTGAAAAATCACGTCTTGATGCCATACAGAAAAGCGGTGCACTTAAAGACCCGCTTCTGAAATTACAGGATAACAGACGTAATCTCGCATATCTCGGTGAGAAATTGTCCGATATTACGCAGAACATCCTTGAAAAAAGCAAGCATAACCTTTCGTCGCTTGCGGGCAAGCTGGATGCTCTCAGTCCTCTTGGTGTTATCGCCCGAGGCTATGGTATTGTTAATGCGGGTGACGGAGTTGTTTCAAGTGTTAAAAATATTAAAACAGGTGACACGGTTACCGTTAAATTGTCAGACGGAGCATTTGGCGCAAGTGTTACTGAAATATACGGAGAATGATTATGGAACACAATTATGAAAAATCATTGGCTCGTCTTGAAGAAATCGTAAAATTACTTGAAGATGGAGGACAGCCTCTTGAGAAAACACTTGAATTGTTTTCTGAGGGTACGGCATTGATAAGTGCCTGTAGTAAATATCTCGATTCTGCAGAGCAGAAAATCACAACTCTTATGAATAACGGTGGTTCCGATGAATAATAAAATCACAGAATTTTCAAAGCTTTTGGATGAGCATCTTTATAAATACTTTGAGAAGTATATTGATGAGTACAAAGAAGTTTTTGATTCTATGAAATATAGTGTTGAAAATGGCGGCAAAAGGGTAAGACCACTACTTACAATGCTTTTTTGTGATGCTTGTGGTGGTGATGTGTTAAAAGCCCTTCCTATGGCGGTTGCTGTTGAGTATATTCACACTTATTCCCTTATTCACGATGATCTTCCTTGTATGGATAACGATGACTTCCGTCGTGGCAAACCCTCAAACCACAAGGTTTTTGGTGAATCAACAGCACTCCTGGCAGGTGATGGGCTTCTTACAGCAGCATTTGAGCGTATTTCTGTCTGGTGTAAAGCCGGACTTTATGATGCTGAGATTGCAGTAAATGCTATTGAAGAGCTTTCCCGCTGTGCAGGTAGCCGCGGAATGATAGGTGGTCAGATCATTGACCTTGCAAATGAAAATAATCCCGATGTAAAAATAGAAACCTTACAGCTTCTTGACAGCCTTAAAACAGGTGCACTTATTGAGAGTGCTTGTGTTATGGGTTGTATTGTTGCTAAAGCCGATGAGGAGAAAATCGATGCAGCACGCACCTTCGCAGCTAAAATCGGACTTGCCTTCCAGATAAAGGATGATATACTGGATATTACAAGCACCGCTGAAAAGCTGGGTAAGCCCATCGGTAGTGATGCAGAAAACGGGAAGTCGACTTACGTTGGTATTCTCGGAATTGAGAAATGTCAACATCTTGTGAAAGAGCTTACGGACGATGCTATTAAGGCACTTGCGGTCTTCCCTGAAAACGGAGCTCTCTTAGAGTATGCCGAATATCTTGCAAAAAGAGATTATTGATTATGGAACACAAAATTTTGAGTGGAATTAAATCTCCGTCAGACCTCAAAGGTCTTACGAATAAGGAGCTTCCTGTGCTTGCACAGGAGGTCAGGGATGCTATTATTTCCACGGTGTCGCAAAATGGCGGACACCTCGCATCAAACCTGGGTGCAGTCGAGCTCACCATTGCCCTGCACAAGGTTTTTAATTCACCTGATGATAAAATAATCTGGGATGTCGGTCACCAGGTTTATACTCATAAATTGCTTACAGGCAGATATGAACAGTTCTCCACACTCCGTCGCGAGGATGGAATGTCAGGCTTTTCGCGTCCCAATGAAAGCGAACATGATATTGTATACAGCGGTCACAGCAGTGTGTCTATTTCCACCGCTTTAGGTATTGCTGCAGCAAATAAGGTCAGTGGTAAGAAGAATTATGCCGTTGCGGTTATCGGTGACGGCGCACTTACAGGCGGTCTTGTTTATGAGGCGATTAACAATGCAGGTCGTATGGGAGACGCAAGGCTTATTATTGTTCTTAACGATAACGGTATGTCAATTTCAAAGAATGTGGGTCACCTTGCCAAAAGACTTGCCGTTATGCGTTCAAGGTCAGGCTATTTCAGGCTAAAGGATTTCACGGAACGCGCTATTTCAAGAATTCCTCTTGTAGGCAGATCGCTTGCTAATAAGCTTTTTAAAATCAAAACAGAAGTTAAAAATATGATGTATCAGAGTAACTTCTTTGAGGATATGGGTGTTAAATATATGGGACCCATTGACGGTCACAATATTCAGCAATTGTGTGATGCGCTTGAGGGTGCCAAGCTTGTAAAATCACCGGTGCTTGTTCACGTTAACACCGTAAAGGGTAAGGGCTATGAGCCTGCAGAGAAGAATCCCTCTGATTTTCATGGTGTGCCACCCTTTGATGTGAATCTTGGTGCGATACCTCACTCCAATGAGAATTTCTCTGAGAAATTCGGTGAGTTTTTATATAACCAGGCAGCAAAGGATAAGCGTATCTGCGCAATTACAGCTGCAATGACTCTCGGAACAGGGCTTCAGCGTTTTTCCGAGGAATATCCCGACAGATTTTATGACGTGGGCATAGCTGAGGAGCACGCAGTTCCCTTTGCTCTCGGTATGGCAAAGGGTGGTATGGTTCCTGTATTCGTTGTCTATTCAACATTTTTGCAACGGTGCTATGACCAGCTTGTTCATGATTGTGCTCTGCAAAATACCAAAATGGTTATTGCTGTTGACAGGGCAGGCATCGTGGGGGACGACGGCGAAACCCATAACGGTATCTACGACACCGCATTTTTTAACGGTATTCCCAATATTACCGTTTATTCACCTTCATATTACTGTGACCTTAATAATTCGTTTGTTAATGCCCTTTATCATAAGGAGGGTCCCTGTGTAATCAGATATCCTCGCGGTGCCGAGTTCTACAAGCCCGAGGATTATATTTGTAACGGTGAGGATTATCAGGTTTTTGGTGACGATGATGCAGAAATTGCCATTGTTACATACGGCAGAATTTTTGGCGAGTGCTATAAGGCATTTGAAAAGCTTAAGGCACAGAATAAAAAGGTTAAAATTATTAAGCTTAACATTATTGTTCCCATACCGGAGGAGTCTTTGAAGCATATTGAAAAAGTGCATAAGCTCTACTTCTTTGAAGAGGGTGTGGAGAGCGGCGGTGTAGGTGAAAGCTTCGCAAGTGCAATGCTGGAGAATAAGCTTTCTCCCGAGTTTATACTTACCGCATTCCCTGATTGCTTTGTCAAGCAGGGTAAAACAGACAGTATTCTCCGTCAGTATGGGCTTGACAGCGACGGCATATACAATGCAATTATTAAGGAGATTCTATGAGCGACAAAAAACGACTTGACATAGCCTTATATGAACGCGGATTTACTGAAAGCCGTGAAAAAGCAAAGGCACTCATAATGTCCGGCATAGTTTATGTTAACGACCAAAAGGAGATTAAAGCAGGCAGAGATATCAGACCTGACGATGTAATCGAGGTAAGGGGCAGCACCCTTAAATATGTAAGCCGTGGCGGTCTTAAGCTTGAAAAGGCTATGCAAAGCTTTCCTATAAGCCTTGAAAACAAGGTGTGTATGGATATAGGTGCATCAACAGGCGGTTTCAGTGACTGTATGTTACAGAACGGTGCTGTAAAGGTCTATGCCATTGATGTGGGATATGGTCAGCTTGCGTGGAAGCTGCGTAGCGATGAGCGAGTAGTGAACCTGGAAAGAACAAATTTCAGGTACGTAACCCGTGAACAGGTGCCTGACGAGATCGATTTTGCATCAGTTGATGTATCATTTATATCACTTAAGCTTATTTTACCTGTGATGTATGAGCTTCTCAAAGATGCGGGCGAGGCAGTTTGCCTTATAAAACCTCAGTTTGAGGCAGGTCGTGAGAATGTGGGTAAAAAGGGCGTTGTACGAGATCCTAAGGTTCACGAAAGCGTTATAAAAACTATAGCAGAGTTTGCAAATACAGCTTCTTTTGAGGTTCTCGGACTGGAGCACTCTCCGGTAAAGGGACCCGAAGGAAATATCGAATACCTTATGCATCTGAGAAAATGTGATGAGCCGCAGAATTCTTCGGACGTTATTTCAGGTGCAGCGGAGCTTGTTGAACGCTCTCACAACGTTCTCGACAAGGATTGAGGTGATTTTTTGAAGTTTTATATCATCCCGAATATGACAAGAAACAATACCTTTGAGGTCACAAACCGTATTTTATCGCAAATAAGTGAGCTGGATTCTACTGCTATGATGGAGTCGCCACTCATGGATTACTTCGGCGAGTGCGAGGGGCTTACTTACGTATCGGGTGATGATGCCTGTGCCGAGGCGGATATGGTTATCTCCGTCGGTGGTGACGGTTCATTTATAAATGCTGCAAAGAAAGCAACTGTTTATAATAAACCGGTTGTGTGTGTCAACGCGGGTAAGCTGGCTTACCTTGCTTGTATGGAGGGGGATGAAGTACATCTCCTGGGCAAGGTTGTGAATGGTGAGTATATTACCGAAAAACGAATGATGCTTCAGGTATCTGTTACTGATAAAAACGATAATCAGATATACGAAACATCCTGCATAAATGATGCGGTTGTTTCACGTAGCGGAACAATCCGCATAATGAAGCTTTCGGTTAACTGTAACGGAGCGCCTTTACTTCAATATATGGCTGACGGTGCTATTGTGTGCACACCTACGGGCTCCACGGCATATTCGCTTTCTGCAGGCGGTCCTATTGTTGATCCTTGCGTTGAAAGTATTCTTCTGACCCCGGTTTGCTCTCATAGCGTGTTTTCTCGCTCTGTGGTGCTTGGCGGTGATTCTGAGCTGTGTATTTGTCACGATAACAGCGGTGATGCAATTCTTTCCTGTGACGGACAGGATCCCATACTTATTCCCGAGGGCGCTTGTGTGAATGTTAAACGCTCATCACGTTATGCTTCATTTATTAAAATAAAAGATGATACTTTTATCGATATACTCAATAAGAAAATTTCAGGATAAGGTGACTAAGGATGAAAAAAAGAAGACATAAGCTTATACTCGAACTCATCGAGCAATTTGATATCGGCACACAAGAGGAGCTTCTTGCGATGCTCCGTGATCGTGGTTACGACGTTACTCAGGCTACTGTTTCCCGTGATGTTAAAGAGCTCAGACTTCTCAAAACTCTCGGTTCAAACGGTGTTTATAAATATTCAATTGAAAAGGCAAAGGACAACGGCTACACAGGTATGTTCGATGCTCTTTTCCAGAGTGCTATGACCAAGGTTGACTATGCGGGTAACATCTGTGTTATCAAGTGCTCACCGGGGCTTGCGGGTGCTGCCTGTGCTACTATCGATGCAATGAACGTCAGCGAGGTTGTGGGTACAATCGCAGGTGACGACACCATCTTTATGCTCTGCCGTACTTCCGACGAAGCTCATGGTGTTGCAGAAGCACTTAACAGAATGATTGGTAGGTAAGGACTATGCTTTCCGTTTTAAAGATACAGAACATTGCCATTATTGAAAGCGCCGAGATTGAATTTTCACGGGGCTTTAATGTTCTTAGTGGTGAAACGGGCGCAGGCAAATCAATAATTTTAGACTCAATCAACGCAATACTTGGGTTCAGAACCTCCCGTGAGCTTATCAGAACAGGGGAGTCACAGGCTCAGGTTGTTGCGTTGTTTTCTGATATAAGCGACAATGTAAAGTCTAAACTCGAAGAATTAGCCTTACCGATTGACCCTGAAGGCGGACTACTTGTTTCAAGGGTGATCGGTGCAGATAAAAATATCTGCAAGGTAAATAATTCTCTCACAACAGTTGCTGTTCTACGCCAGCTTGGTGCGGAGCTTATGAGTATCCATGGACAGCAGGATAACAGAGAGCTTCTTGATAGTGAGACCCATATAAATTATATAGATGCTCTTATGGGTGAGGGAGATCTTGTTGATGAATACAGAGCGACTTATAGTAAGCTCTGTGATATAAAGGGACAGATAAAAAAACTTTCCGGTGATAAGGAAAGCATAGCCCGAAAGAGGGATATATTGTCTTATCAGATAGATGAAATTGAAAATGCCGAGCTTGACTCGGGTGAGTGGGATAAACTAAAAGAGAGAAGAAATGAACTGCAGAATTTTGAAAAGATTCAGGCGGGTCTTTACGGTGCCTACGATGCCCTCAATGGCGGTGATTCCTACCACGGTGCGGTGGAAATGGTTTCGGGAGCCTTCCGTGAGCTCAGCTCCGTTGCAAACTTTTCTCAAAACCTACAGGAACTGTCGCAGAAACTGGGGGATTTGTATTACGAGCTTCAGGACGTTGCTGAAATAGTACGTGACTCCGTTAATGAAGACGGTTTTTCACAAGCAGAGTTAGAGGCTGTAGAAAACAGAATAAGCCTTATTTACAACCTCAGTAAAAAATACGGCGAAACCGAGGATGATATATTAAATTTTCTTGAAAACGCAAAAAAAGAATTGGATGAAATATCCTTCTCTGATGAAAAGCTTCTTGAGCTTAAAGAAGAAGTA
>JAZNLJ010000123.1:0-12162 GCA_045579005.1 Acutalibacteraceae bacterium
ATGGTTGCACCGTGGGTCAGCATGCTTTCCTGCTTATTGCCATCGGCATCTGTGTAATAAAATTCATTTTCGGGAGAGTTTGAGGGTGAGGTAATAAGGTTGCCGTTGCCGTCCTCAATGAGATAATCCTGCACAAAACGACAGGAGCCCCTGAGAATGGGATAAATTTCCTTAAGATATTCCTTGTCGCCTGTATATTCGTAATGCTCCCATAGGCTAAGGCAAAGCCAGGGCCCTGCCATAGGGAAGAAGCCACAGTGAACGCTGTCGTGTACACCTGTTCTGCCAAAGGGGTCGGTGGTGTGGTTGATTACCCAGCCACGTGTGCCGAAAACATTTTCTGCGGTGTTTTTGCCGAAGTTACTTACCATTTTCATAAAATGAACAAAGGGCGCAAAGGTCTTGCTAAGGTTTGCGGACTCTGACGGCCAGTAGTTCATCTGCAGATTGATGTTTGTGTGGAAGTCACTACCCCATGGCGGGTTGAAATCATGGCACCAGATACCCTGCAGGTTAGCGGGTAGGGTTGCGTTTTTGCCGGAGCTTTCAATAAGCAGGTATCTGCCGAAGTTGTAGTATAGTGTGTAAAGGTCGGGATCGAATTTATCGTCACCTAAATCATCAAGACGCTCGTCTGTGGAAATATGGCTGAGATCGGGACCCTCAAGCTCAAAGGAAACGGTGTCAAACCACTTTTTGTGAGTTTTAATGTGGTTTTTCTTTATTTCTTCATATGACCCGGAAAGCATAGCCTCAATGCATGCATTCAGCTTTTCCTTGTAATCAATGCTTTCATCTACATCAAATTTTTTTACATTATAATTTGTGGCAAAAGCACCGTAAATTATAACGTAGGTTGCGCTGTCAATTGTTATGCTGTCGTGGTTGCAGGTTTTGTTACCGTCGGTTATTACGTGAAGACGAGCACCGAAGGACATACCCTCACCACCCTTGCCGTAGCTTTCGCTGTCGGGGGACATAATTGTGCCGTTCATAACGACAGTTTCATTGTTAAGGCAGGCGGTGTAAGCGTCCTGCTTGCGCTTCATTGTAACTGTACAAGCGAATCTGCCTGAGCCACAAGAAACCTTGTAGCAAAGACCGTCCTCATTGGGAGTAACAAAGCTTTCGCTGACATATTTAACCGAGTTTTTAACATAAGAAACCGTAGCCACCGCAGTAGAAACATCTAATTCTTTGCGGTAGTCGGAAATAGGTGATTTATCGAAAAAGTCAATTAATATTTCACCAAAGCTCTCGTAGGAGCGCACCACGGGTGGGTCTGAAAGGAAGGTTTTACTTGCAAGGTCTGCCGCCTCTTTAAGCTTTTCTTCAAAAATAAGCCCTCTTATTTCGGCAAGAGCCTCAGGTGAAGCGTGATATTTTTCCTCTATCTGCTTTCCGCACCACAGAGATTCCTCGTTGATTTCAATAACCTCACGGTCGGGCGTGCCGTAAACCATTGCACCCACTCTGCCGTTGCCGAGGGGAAAGGCATTCATCCAATCGTCGGAAACCTCATTGTGCCAGAGAATTGTTGACATAAAATCACTCCTGATTATGTGTTTTATAAATTAAAAATCAAATTGATTTTCGCCTTGTGAAAGTTTGAATTTGTTGTTGTTAAATTTAAAAACAGCGGTTGTGTTTTCGGGTATAGTTATTGTAAAGCTTGTTTTACCGTTTTTATTAACGTAGTTTACACCTACAACACCCTGAGGAGTTGTGATTGAGCCACTCATCCTGCCAAAAAGCGAAACTGAGCAGGGCTCAATAATAAGGTCTTTGTAAGCAACAGTATTTTTACGCTGTTTTATTCCTAAAAGGTATTGGAAAATGTATTGTACAGGTGCACCGAACATTGGGTGGCTGTGTGAACGGCTACGGTTACTGTCCCAATATTCGTGGAACGTGGTAGCACCGTTTTTGCGCCAATGCTCATAACCCTGGTCACCATCATGGGTAAGGAGCTTCACCGCTAAATCGCTGTCACCCTTCTCAAAGAAAAGACGGGTAACAATATCAGTACCGAAAATACCTGTATCGTAGTAGCCAAGCTTAGTGTAATAATTCACCATATTTTTATAGGTGTTTTCGTTGCCGAGGCCAAGGTCAACCGCAAAGCAGTTTGCACCTTGAACGTTCATAATAAAGTTGTCGTCAAAGGTGTTGAAATAAGCGGCAGTTATTGCACCCTTGCGGTAATTGATTTTTTCTTCATATTCCGGGACATCCTCTTCTTTGCCGATGATACGTGCAATTTCACACATCTGCTTTAAGGATTTCACCATAAAATAAGTGTTTACCATAGGCGCAGGTAAAAATACCTGCTGATTATGTGAGGTAATATCTCTGTCGGGGTAAAGGATGTTTGGTCCGCACCAGTCACCGAGGCACCAATTCCCTTTTTTATCACTTGTTACGAGTCCGTAGTCGGAGTGTGATTCAAGATAATCTATGTAACGGCGCATCTGTGGGTAATATTTTTCGAGAATTTCCTTTTCGCCGTAATGTGAATATAACTGATAAGGAACCTCAACAATGGCGCAACCCCAACCACCGGGGCCACCGCCACTATGTAAGTATGGTGCGGTGTACTGAATGTGACCGCTTAAAACGTCCTGACAGTCACCGATATCAGTCATCCATTTTTCATAAAAACTTTTTGCATCAAAGGTAGTCAGCACCGCGTTGCAGGTAAGCTGACCGTCACCTGTGTAGCCTCTGCGCTCAAGGTGGGGACAGTCTGACGGATGACCTGTGTGCATATTGCAAAGCATTGTGTGGGTAAAGGTCTTATATATCCAGTTAAGAGTTTTGTTATCGCAGTCAAAGGTGGAGGATAGGGGAACATCGGCATAAATTACCTTAACGCACAAGGGTGTGGCGCTGCCTGTAACCTCAAAATATCTGAAACCAAACCAGGTGAAAAAAGGCTCAGCAATTCTGCTTGTGCCGTCGGAAATTACGGAAAATTCCTGACCGTGGCAATGCTCCGTATCAAGGGTGTTGTCGTCTGCTAATTCTTCGGAGAATTTTACTGTGATTTTTTCACCCTTGGGGGCATCAATCTGCAATAAAACGTGACCTGTGGTGTTTTCACCACAGTCGTATATAACGGAATTTTCTGTTTCGTTTACATTAACAACTGACAATTCCTCAATAAGCGTGTCAGTTGGACAATCCGTTGTGCAGTAGTCTGTGTCAAGTGTTTCTGTGGGAACTGCATTTTCCCACGCTGAATCGTCAAAATCAGGTGCAAAGCAGTTTTCATAATCATTATAATCGTGGTGCTCACTTTGGTTAAATTCGTAGCCACAGACAAAGCTTTTACCAATACGGCAATTTTCGTCGGAAACAAAATCATTAATGCCGTTTTTGTCTTCAACAGTTACACAGTAAATTGCCTTTGGCAGACCAAATACACGATTGCGGAAGGTATACCACCCGCCACCGTAGTGAATAGCAATACTGTTTTTGCCCGATTTAACAAAAGGTGTTATGTCAAACTGGGGCACATATACTCTGTGGTGTGAAATTACTTCGTCAACGGGGTCACAGCCATCCTCAAAATCTGATGATAAAGGTAAAAATGAGTGGGGGTTTATACATTCACCATTTATGTAACACTTAAAAAAGCCAAGACCGAGTATGTTGAGTGAGGCGGATTTAACATCTGTCACCTCAAAATAACCCCTCAACACAGAAAATGTTTCGGTTGTGCGCTCCGGTGCACCTACCCATTTTGCATTTTTAAAAAAGCACTGTTGTGTCATAACATCACCCCAAATTATAATTAATAAAAGTATATCATATAATGTTTTTTATTACAATAAATTATGATTGCAAATATAGATTTCTTGCATTTCGTTGTGCGTTGTGCTATGCTGATTTTCGGAGGTGAGATGTTATGTCAACAAATAAAGTAAGATTCGGCATAGTGGGTACAGGTACGATAGCCCACCGCTTTGCTCAGGCAATAAAAAATGTACCAGGGGCAGAGCTTGTGGCAGTAGCATCCCGTACAAGTGAAAACGCACAGAAATTCGGCGATGAGTTCAATATCCCCGTAAGATTTGACAGCTATGAAAAAATGGCACAGTCAGATGTTATTGATGCCGCATACATTGCGGTACCCCATTCGGGTCACATAGGTTGCTCGTGTCTTATGATGGATAACGGTAAGCACGTTATCTGCGAAAAGCCAATGGCGGTAAATACCTGTGAGGCTGAGGAAATGTTCTGTTGCGCTAATAAGAATAATGTTCTGCTTATGGAGGCTATGTGGGCAAGACTTGTGCCGGGTACAATTAAACTGCTTGAGATTGTAAAAAACGGTGTTTTAGGTGAAATCCGCGGTGTTGAGGGAAAATTCTGTTACACTATGGATGAAGATGAAATGGACCACCACGTATTCAAAACTGAAAATGGTGGCGGTTCACTCCTTGATGTTGGTGTTTACGGTCTTAATTTTGCAAGCTGGTATCTTGGTAAGGATGTTGAGTCAATTAATGCACAGTCAGATTTTTACAACGGTACCGACAGTCACACCTGTGCAATTTTAAAATATAAAAACGGTGCAATAGCAGACCTTTCAAGTGCAACATTACTTCGCAAGCCAAACGAGGGCTACGTTTACGGTACAAAGGGCTACGCCCATGTTAACAGATTTTATGCGCCACAGGAAATTGAGCTTGTCCTGAATGACGGCGGGCGCGAAACCATTATCACACCTTATAAGGGTAACGGCTTTGAGGAGCAGATTGCCCACTTCTGTGACTGTGTAAACAACGGTCTTAGGGAAAGCCCCATTGTAACACCTGAGCAGACCTTGTACATAACAAAGCAGATGGATGAAATCAGGAAAATAGTCGGCGTTGTTTACCCGCAGGATTAAAGTAATATAAATAAGACAAGACGGTTGCTTCACGCGAAGTAACCGTCTTGTTGTTTCAGAATGTCTGGTCGTAGGTTGCTGCCTGAGCATACCATATGCCTATTTTCAGCATTGAGTCACCACAATAGTGTGCACCGTCATTTTCGTCATTTTCATTATTATTTTCAAGCTTTGACAAGCAGTTTGTGGTGTCAATCCAGATTGAATTGGGGAGAGCTGCGCTTGCTGATGGGTTATCGTAAACCCCTGCGGCTGTTTTGTTTATTACGTTGCCGGTTGTGTTTTCGGGTACATACCAGATAGCACTGTTAGCCGTCTTTGCTATGTTGACTGTGTCAGAGTAAGTCCAGCTGTTGTAATCAGGCTTATATGCCGCAATACCACCATCGATAAAGCGGATGTTCGAGTCTTTATCTCGTGAGGTGAATTCATTGCGCACCTTGTTTACAAGCATTTTCTCTAAATCACCGTACTGGTTTGCCCACTGCTCAAAACAAGCATCGCTTTCGCCCTGGTGCCACATAAATGCACAGATGTTGATGTTATCTGCCCCGTGCAAGCCCTCAATTTCATCAAGGGCGGTGTTTACATAGGGTATCATAAGGTCTGACAGATAACCTCCAAGGTCATTTTTAATGTTTTCTGCATTAATGGCCATATTATAGTTTGTGTCGTATATCCAGTTACCGCCAAGGTAAGTGCCTGCAGCGGTGTATTTAATGATATACCATTTGGCATTTTTGGTGTTGTCGTTGGTGGCAAGGTAGTTAGCAAGACCTAATTCAGGTCCGAACCAAAGAGCTGCCTGACCGCCGATACCCGGACGGAACGTTTCAAACTGACTGTTTGAGTAATGGGTGCGCCAATTGTTTGTGCCATTATCACTGTTAATGTTATTGTATTTTATTTTAATATTTGAGTAGTCAGCACCCTCAACCGTATTGGCAACCGCTGTGGTGTATGGGCTAGCGCCGTAAGCGTTGGACTGACCTGCGATAATAATAACGTTAGCTGTAGTTTTTCTCATATCAATTTGTTCTGATAAGTCTAAGTAAATGGGTGATGAGGCTATCGCGGTGCGTGATTCTAAGATATCACGGTCATTTATGTCGAGATTACCGTCAGAGTTAAGATCACAGGAATATTTCTGCTTTGTTGAAAGTGTATTTTGATTAAGAATACCTTTTTTGATAGCTGCAATATCCTCTTCCGTAAAGGTAACACCGTCACAATCAAAGTCACCAACTGGGTAAATGCTTGTGCCGTTGCTGAGACCGTTGCACATAAGAGCCATAGCAGAGCAGTCAAGCGCATCAATAAAGCCGTCTGCATTAAGGTCTGCACGAAGCATCTCCTGAAGATTGTCGGTGGGGAATTGGCGCGAAAGAGCCATATTGACCTGCTGCTGATAGTCATTTATATCAATAACATCGTCACGAAGAATGTCACCCACAAAGCAAACAGAGTAACAATCGCTGTTTTCTGTTACAGATACTTTATACTGACCCGTGTAGTCAAAAATGGGTGCAGAATTTTTTGAGTTGCTTTTTTGTCCCCAGATTTGGGTTGAATTGAATTTCTGTAAAAGATATGCCACCTCGCCCGAATAGAATTCTTCAAGCGTTTTTGCTGTGGTCATACCATCAGTATCGCTCATATTGGCGGTTTCTGTAGAAGTGCCGATACCGTTCTGAGCAGTAAGTACAGTGGTCATAGCATTGTTTTGGGCATAATAGCAATTAGAAATGTCAGCGGTGTTGTAACCGCACACTGCACCTACATAATTACCGCCGTAAGAAAAGGAAGTTGTGTAACAGTTAGAAATGCTTTTACTGTTAGCACCTGCAATACCACCTGATTTGGTGTTGGCAGCGATAAAACTTCTTTGAGTGTAGCAGTTTATAATGTTACCTGCGTTGTTGCCTGCAATACCGCCTGCAAAGCTGCCTGCAAAAATGTAGGAATCTGTCAGGGCAACCTCACGAATTGTGGCAGCTGAGCCCACATTACCGAAAAGACCGCCATATTGAGATTCGGAGGAGTTGTAATAAAGTCCGCTTACAGTGAAACCCTGACCATTGAAAATGCCGTTATATGCAGAATTTTCTGTACCGATAGGTGACCATATATGGTCTATAGCGCCAACAATATTGGCGTTGTCCGAAAGCAGGTTGTTATTAACTGTGATGTTGTTTGTAAGTACAGCGTTTGCACCCGTGTTACCATTGTTTACATAATCACTGAACCAGAAAAGTTCACCTGCAGTGCCGATTTCATAAACAGCATCCGGTTTGCCGTCATTGTTGAGGTCATACTTGTCAGCTGTGAGCGTAGGTTCAACCTGTTTGCCGCACATATCACAGAAGCCGTTTGTGTGGGTTGCATTACAAATATCACTTTCTGTCTGAGCAACAGATTTGAAGCTGCTTCGGATAGTGTCGATTGTGCCGGTTTTAAGGTAGTAGCAATAAGAAATGGGGTTAAAGCTACGGAAGTGGAGCACATCAACAACGCCGATATATGATGTGGGGTCTTCTGTGGCGGGTGAGGTGGTAGAGCAACGAGTAGCTCCGTCACCGCCATAGTAAACACCTGTGTGGAAGAGAGTCTGACCAGGGCAATAAATACCCATTGCAAAGCTGTCTGCATCGTCGCCCTTGAAAGCACCCCAGTTTTCGTTACAAATAAAGTCCTGGTCAGTTGCAGTACCCCAGAAGCCAAGGTCTGTAAGTGTCTGCTGTGTGTTAGAGTCTGACCAAGCTTCGCCACCTGTGAAATAAACAAAGTCATTAAGCGGCTCAACACAGTAGAATGCAGGTAACTCCTGTGTGGTGGTAACTGAGGGGTAGCCTGAATAATCCACAAATCGGCAGGTTGCTCTCATCATACCGTTTTCAAGAGTGTACCAGGCCTCCATATATGATGGGGTAATATATTGTTTTTCCTTTGCCCAGTCAAGGGGACGGCATTTAATATAAATCTCGTTTTCTGTAACTTTAATGTCAACGATTTTACTTGCCTCGTTATAAAGGTTACCACCCTGAACGGGGTTATAATTCCACACAGCCTCACCATACATACCCGGCTCATAGGGGTAAGAGCCTGTGCCGTAGTATGACTGCTGAACAAGTCTGCCTGTATCGTGGGCGTTGATTAAGTTAACACTACTGCTTGTATTGTATGTAAGGGAAGACGTACTGACTTTTGATTTAAAGTCAACTTCAGTTGTTTTAGTGCCGTATTTTTTTACAGAAGAATAAACAGTATTTGTTTTATCCTCCATATAAGTGAGGGCACCGCCCCAGTCGAGGTCAATACCGATTTTGTAGTTGGTACCGTCAAGGTAAACCATACCATTCGAATCACCGGGGTTTGTTCCCTTTGAAAGATTTATTGAATTTAATGAAAAATCCATATAATCCTTGTTGAGGGGCTTGAACGTAATGCTTGTAATTGTAGCTTGTGTTGTACCGCCGAGGAAGCCGTCAATATAGCCACCGAAAGAGCCGTCAGTTGATGGCTCAAGGAAGAACTCTTCAATAACGCCACCCATATTCATTTCAGCCTTAACATAGGCATCGGATGTGTATGTAATGTCATAGCGGTTAAAGGCTGCGCCGCTGTAATTAAGTGTGTAGTTATGGTTTGCAACGCTTACAGCCTTTTGTGTGCCGTTTATTGAGAGTGTTCTGCTGTCAGATTCTTTTACATTAACTGTAAACTGCACATTACTGCCACCGTATGTAACAGTAATTGCCTGTGTGCCTGCCGTGTCTAAAACAGTAGGTGAGTACGAGAATCCCTCGTCAATATTTTCAGTTCTGCCGTCAGGATAAGTTATACCCAACACAAGACCCTTTAAGTTTACCTTTTCGCCTACACAATATGTTTGCTTTAAAGGTAAAGAAACAAGCTCTATTTCACCTGCGATAATGGGCTCCCACTTAGAATAAAGGCATTTACTTGATGCTGTTGCAGTTGTGCCTGAGGTAATTTTTTCGCCTGCGCCGTCAGGTCCTGTGTACCAGCCTGCAAAAAACAGGTTATCTCTTTCAGGCACGGGCAATGAGCCATATGTCATACCTGCAGAGTAGCTGAATGTTTTACGATGTGAATAATTCTTTGCATATTCATCAACAGCTGTTTCACGGATTATAATGTCGGAAACAGTGACATCTGAATTTGGGGAGTTATTATCAAAACGCACCTGAATATAGCCTGTACCGGCAGGTGTTGTAAAGGTCCAGGAATTCTGACCATACTGTGTTGCGTTTCGTTGCTCAAGAGAGGTGTAGTTACCTGCTGTGTCATAATAAAATACAAATGTTTCAAAGCTTGTGGTAGTGCCGTTTGCCACATATGAGAAGGTATATTCCGTATTTTCTTTAACAGGCATATTGAAATGAGCGCCTACGGTTGGTACAGAATAAGATGTGAAAACCTCTGTATTTGTGTTATTAACAAGCACAAAACTGCCATTTTCAACATCTGTTGTCAGCGTGCTGGCTTCGGTAGTGTCACCCAGCACCTTAAGGTTGGGATGATTCGCCCATTGTTCAAAAACAAACAGATTGTCAAAGGTAAGCTCATAAATACCTGTGCTTGCCGCAAGTCCGATTGTGCCGAAAAGATTACCCGCAATAAGCAAAATACAGATGAAAATACCTGTAATTCTTTTGAGATTCTTTTTCATATAAATACAACTCTCCTTGTAGTGCTATATAATCTCAGTTTAGATTATAAATAAAAGCACACCAAAAAACAAGATGTTTTCCGGTGTGCAAAATGTAGAAAAATCAGACTAAAATTTAGCGAATTCTTCCTTAATAAACCACTTTATAAAGTCCTTTGTGTAATGGTCTTTTGCAAATTTCAGCCAACCGAGGGGCATTGCAAAACGCGATTTTGTCCAGGCATTTTCATCTGCGAAGGATAGGGTGTTCATTTGCTTTTGATACTCCCTGACCTCCTGTAAAAACTCCTTGTAGGGCTTGTTGCTTTCTCCAGCGGCAATCTTTGAAACTGCAATAATTCTGGGGAAAAGAAGTTTTTCAAGGGTCTCGTTATCTCGGACATATTCTGTCCACATTGTAGCTTCAAAGCCGATTATGTTCCGTTTTCCCTCTTCGGTAAGGCCGGGTAAATCCGGCTTGAGGGAATAGGTTCGGTTAAGGGGTGTTATGCTGTAATCATAGTCAAAGTAACAGTATGAGAAAGGCGACAGAATTGCCTTTCCGCCATCATTGAGGAAGCGTACCGTGTCCTTGGGGCTTTCCTTCCAATATTGCACAATTGCGCGCTTGTCAAGGTTTTTGCCCTTTGTTGCCTCGTTCCACACAATAGCGTGTCTGCCCTTGCTTTCAAGATAGTCAATGACCTTGTTCATAAAGTGAGTCTGATAATGGGCATAGTCAGTTATGCCCAACTCCTTCATAAGCAATTGACATCGGGGGCACTCCTTCCAATGGTTTGCAGGTGCTTCGTCACCGCCGATATGGAAATATTCACCGGGGAAAATTTCAAGAAATTCGTCAATGATATCCGTCACCATTTCAAATCCTTCTGATTTGGCAAGGCATAAAACATCCTTGAAAACGCCCTGATAAGTCTTGATTTTAACATCCTTGCCTTCACAGGAGAGCATAGGGTATGCACTGAGCAGAGCACTTGTGTGGCCGGGTATGTCAAATTCGGGGATGACTTCAATTCCTTTGTCAGCACAGTAGCGGACAATTTCCGTCATCTCGTCCTTGGTGTAAACTCTGCCATAGGGCTCGTCAACGCAGTTTTTACCGAAATCGGAATATGGTCTTACAGCGGAAATCGTATTAAGCAGGGGGTAACGGTTGCTATGAAAACGCCACCCCTGGTCATCCGTCAGGTGCCAATGAAATTTATTGAAATTAAGGACAGCAAGAGAATCAATCAGCTTCTTAATTTCATCAATAGTCTGCATGTGCCGTACGCTGTCAAGAGAAAATCCTCTGTGTGGGAACATAAAATCACCTCGGTGTGATTATTGTACCATAAAGTTTGTCAAACATAAAGAAAATCAGGAAATTATAATAAATTAATAAAAAGACCAGCCGAAGGGAGCGTAAATAAGTGTCTGGGGATTAATGTTTAATGAAGCATTTGCCCAAGAGCAAACAAGAAGCAATGCTTTGAAATATGATGTGCTCATTGTACTCGCAATGCTACGTATTTTTGCTCCTTGCAGTGCCGCTTTCAACAACTATAAAAGTTATCAGCAGTCAAACTTTTGTGGTTAAGTTTACTGTAGAAATATTAGATATTATATGATATAATTAGTTGAATAAATAATTGTTTGGCAGGAGAGGTTATGAAAAAAATATTTGACTCAAATATTATAAAGGTCATAGCAATTGTTGCAATGACCATAGACCATACTGCCTGGTTGCTTTTTCCCGGATATCAGTGTGGCGTTATTCCAATCATACTACATATAATAGGTAGACTTACTTGTCCGATTATGTGTTATTTCATAGCAGAGGGATATCATTATACGAAAGATATTAACAAATATACAAGACGGTTGTTTGTATTTGCTTTTATATCGCATTTTGCTTATTTATTTGCATCTTCCGGTTATGTTGATTGGCGAAGCTTCATTCCATTTTACTATGGCGATATTTTCAATCAAACAAGTGTTATGTGGCCACTTGCATGGGGTCTGATAATGCTTAGGGTTGTAAATAGTAGGAAGATAAAACCAGTCATAAAAATCATTCTTATTATACTAATTTGCTTAATTACTTTCCCAAGTGACTGGAGTTGTATCGCAAGTCTTTGCATTTTGGCATTTGGTACAAACAGAGGTAATCTGAAAAAACAAATGCTGTGGATGGTTTTCTATGTTGCTATTTATGCAGTCGTCTATTTTTTTGCAATCAACAAAATTTACGGATTGATACAAATGGCGGTTGTTCTGGCAATACCGGTTATTATGCTGTATAACGGCAAAAGAGGACACAGCGACGGGATAAATCGTGTTATGAAATGGTTGTTTTATGTGTATTATCCATTACACCTTTTCATTATCGGTTGGATTCAGCTTGTCCGATAAAATTCAATTTTACCGGGAGAATATGAAATGAACAAAAGAGTTCATTGTTCGACAAGCTGAGCAGACATCCTATTGGATGTCTGCTTTTCTTGGCTGTTACGAACAATTTAGATGCCGGTTGCTTATATCAATTTATTTATAGCGTCGGCGTAATATGAATCTTCTTTTTCTTTTACAA
>JAZNLJ010000124.1:0-10431 GCA_045579005.1 Acutalibacteraceae bacterium
TTATACATAAATCTTTTGATTTTTGGAAGTGTTTGAGTTGATTTTATAATGTAATAAATATAGAAATATTTACCTCTTTTTTATACCAAATTATATATTTGATATAAAAAATTTTGTTGCACAAAATAAAATCGGAGGTGTTAAAAAATGATGATGAAAACCGAGGATATGGCGAAGCTTGGCGGTGCTGCAATGGCTGTAGGTGTTGCGGCGGCGATTACTGCAGGTGTCATAAGTATGAAAAGCAGTCCTAAGTCCAAAATGAAAAAGATGGCAAAAAAGTCCATCAAGGCTATGGACGGAGTAATGAATGCATTAAAGTAAACGCAACTTGCCGCAAGTGAAAGCTTGCGGCATTTTGGTAAGTTATAGGAGTATGAATATGAAAAAGTTTTTGTCTTTTGCGGTTGTTCTGTGCTTACTGGTTACAACCGTTGCCTGTGGCAATACTACTGAGGGAAACAGCACTTTTCTTTCTTCTGAGGCAGTAACTTCAACGGAAACCGTAGTGGAAACTACCGAAAAAAAAGAGGCTGGTGAGGAAAAAAAAGAATCTACTACAAAAGCCCCCACACCTGAACCTATGGATAATTCCGTGAAGCCCTTGAAAGCATCTTATGGTAAAAATACGGGTACAGATACAACCTACACGGGTCTTGAACCTTTACCCGAACGGGAGCTTCCTGTTATCGATCCGCAGAATGCACGTGGACTTTCTGAGGATGAAATCAAGCATAGCTTCGGTGTATCAAAGGACGGTATACCTCACGAAATATCAGTAAATAATCAGAAAATCTATGAGCAATACGGTGCGGTATGTCTCGATACAAGCGGTGAAAAGAGTATCTATCTTACCTTTGACTGTGGCTATGAGAATGGCTGTACGGAAAAAATACTAGATACTCTTCGTGACAAAAAGGTGAGTGCTGCTTTTTTCGTTACGATGGATCACGTGAAATCGAGCCCCCGGATTGTGGCGCGTATGATAAATGAGGGTCACACAGTTGGTAATCACTCTGTGACGCATCCGAATTTTTCAAAAATCACACGCACACAAATGGCGGAGGAATTGCAGGGGCTTGACAATTATCTTAGACAGCATTTCGGCTATTCCTCACCATTTTTTAGGTTTCCCGAGGGTGCTTGTTCACTGAGTGCCCTTGACTTGGTTCAGAATTGCGGTTATAAATCGGTTTTCTGGTCAAGTGCCTATGCGGATTGGGACGTGAGCAATGCTAAAGGCGTTCAGTATGCTTTTGAAACAGTAACCTCAAGGCTTCATCCCGGGTGTGTGCTTCTTCTCCACGCGGTGTCACCTGATAATGCAGACGCCTTAGGTGACATTATAGACTATGCACACTCGCAGGGCTACGTTTTTAAAAGCTTATAAAATCAGGTTTTGTATCGGTTTTCGATGCAAAACCTTTTTTCTTGACTTAATTTGTTTCAATGGTATATAATGGTATCATCTGATAACGAGGAGGAAAATTCAATGAAAAAGTTAATCGCTATCCTTCTTGTAGGTGCAATGATGTTTACTTTGTGTGCCTGCGGCAAGGAGAAAACAACAGGTGAAAAAATCGAAACCTTTGAATATGTGAATACTGTTAAAATGGGCAAGCCTGAGGTTAAACTTGACCCTGTTGCCGCACTCAGGGGTCTTAAGGTTGTGCCTCAGATTTTCTACGGCAGACATCTGAGCGAGGGTTACCTGAACACACTTGCAATTAAAGAGGGCGTAGAGTATGAGCATCCCGAAAAGGGTGAGATTCTTATCAGTAGTCTTCCTACGGGCTTTATTGCAGGTCCTACAAGCATTACTGAGAATATCAGCTATTGCAAGGACTACAATATAATGAAGGTACGCTATGATTCAAGCGAGGGCAATCTTGATTTATTTGCCGCATACGAACTTTCAGGTAACAAGATTACTCTAACCATTGTTGACAGCTACACCTTTAATGAATACGCATTTATTGCAGATGTTAAACTTACGGAGCAGAAGTTTACTTATACATATACTCTTGAAGGCGATACAATCATCTTCTCCGATGGTGTTAACAGTATGGTTTACTCAAATGCTTCCGTCGGTGCTCAGACACTTATAATCGAGGGTTATCTCGACGAGAATTCACCTGATACACCTGACGATTCAATGTACTCATTCCTTATGTCAAACCTTCATGGCACCGCAATTGGCGATAAGGAAATTGCCGAAACCAAGCTCCGTATACTCCGTGAGGATTATGAACAGGCATCATCAACCTATTCAACTGATGGTATATTCACACTTACACGTGAAGACCCAAAAACAGGTAAGACTTATACAAAGCAGTACCTTATGCTTCTTTGCGGTATGGACGGCTTCGTTCTTTGTGACGGTGTGAAAACATATTGTTACACGAAGAGCTATAATGAAATTGCCGCTGAAGAGCTCGGTCATAACCTTGACCCTGTACAGATTGAAGCACTTAAATCTATGGATGGTTTTACCCTCAGCGATATTATTGAAGTGAGAAATAAACTTTTCAAGGAGCTTGAAGAAGAACTGAAAAAGCAGGGTGTAAATGCAACCGTCAACAGAAAAAATGGCGAAATTGCTCTTGATTCAACAGTTCTTTTTGCCACAGGCGAGGCAAACCTTTCTGATTCAGGCAAGGTTTTCCTTCAGAAGTTTGTGAGCTGTTATACCGCAGTTGTTCTTAAGGATGAGTATACAGACTTCCTTTCAAGAGTTATGATTGAGGGACACACAGACAGCACAGGCACAATCGAGATAAACAAGCCACTTTCACAGAACCGTGCAGATGCAGTTCTTCAGTATGTTAAGTTTGTTGTTTCTGCTGACAGTAGTCTTTCTCCAACACAAATTTCTTCATGCGGAAATCTCTTCGATACTGCCGGTTATGCTTCTGAGAGACTTGTTTTCAATGCAGATGGTACGGAGAATCTTGATGCTTCGCGTCGTGTCGGTTTCAGGTTTATTATTGATTTGAATCCTGAAGCAATCGAAACTGCTGAATAAACTTTATAGATAATTACAAAAAAACTCCTATTTTTGCACTTCTGTCGCAAAATCAGGAGTTTTTTTGCATTTTTGTTGTAAAAAAAAGGAAAACAACCTATAATTATGCAGTACCTATTATATTTTCATAGGAGGTTAAGGTATGAAAAAAATTATAGCAATTCTCCTTGTGTGTGCAATGATTTTTACATTGTGCGCTTGCGGAGAGAAAAAGAAATCAACCGGTGAAGAGGTTGAAAAGGTTGAGTTTTTGTGTGAGGATATCGAAATCGGTGAGGATCCCACACCTGTCGATCTGGAAAATGATTACAAGATTATCACTTATGTTCCCCAGATGTTCTACGGTAGATACCAGACAGACGACTACATTACTGTTAAGTCCGTTGAAGAAGGTGTGAAATATGTTCATCCCGAAAAAGGCGAAATAACACTTGGTTATCTCCCTGTCGGTCTTGAGGCAGGTCCCATAAGCCTTCGCGACGATATCAGCTTCTGTGAGGATTACCACGTTGCAAAGCTTTCATATCATACCAATACTTCAAGGATAGATCTTTTTGCTGCTTTCGAAGTTCAGGACAAAAAAATCACATTTACAATAATTGACAGCTATGAGTTCAATCCTATCACATTAGATGTTGATGTTAAGCTTTCCGATGTTAAGTTTGAATACTCATTCGCATTTGAGGGTAATACAATTACTCTTACAGATGGAACAAACACAGCAATTCTTGAGGATGAAACAAGACTTGGTGCATTTAAGTCCATACTCGGTGTTGAGGGCTATATTGATGATGATTCACCCGATATGCCCACAGATGATATGTATGCAATCGATTGTACGAAATTAGCAAGCTCAATAACCGGACATAAGGGTATGCTTGGTAACAAGGCGGCGGCAGAGGATAAACTTCCCGTAAGCCGTCAGGAATATGAGCCCATTTCTGTTGAAATGTATTCAGACGGCTTGTTCCGTATGGCACGTATTGATGCCAAGACAGGCAAGGTTGTGACAGATGAATACATCGCTTTTGTCTGCGGTTATGACGGACTTGTTCTTTGCCAGGGTACAAGAACATATTGCTACACAAAGAGCTACAAGCAGATTGCAATTGAGGAATTGAGCGCAAACCTTGAGCCTGAGCACATTGCAGTTCTCAAGCAGATGGAAGAGAACGATCTTGCTGATATTGTTGAAACAAGAAATAAGCTCTTCGCAGAGCTTGAGGCAGAGCTTGGCAAACAGGGGGTTAAGGCAGTTGTTAATAGAAGAAATGGTGAAATCGCTCTCGATTCAACAGTTCTTTTCGCAACAGGTGATTCCACACTTTCTGCCGAGGGTAAGGATTTCCTCAAGAAGTTCGTTTCAGCATATTCAAATGTTGTTCTCAAAGAGGAGTACAACGGCCTCCTTTCAAAGGTTATGATTGAAGGTCACACAGACAGCACAGGCTCAGATGAGGTTAACAAGCCCCTTTCAAAGGCTCGTGCAGATGCTGTTCTTGAATATTGCACATCAGCAGAGAGCGGTCTTACATCTGCACAGATCGGCACAATCAAGAACCTTCTCGGTACATTCGGTTACGCCTCCGAGAGACCTGTTCTCAAGGCAGACGGCACAGAGGATGCGGATGCTTCACGTCGTGTTGGCTTCAGATTCATCATCAACATTGACACAAGCAAAATTGAAACAACCGAAGCGTAATAATATACATAACAAAATGGCGACAACCTCGTTTGAGGTTGTCGCTAAGCTTTTATATATAGTTCATAATAATTTCTGTTACCAATACTCCCACGCAGGAAAGTGCCGCCACCTGTATAAGAGTACGCTCAAAAAATGCGGCAGTAACAGCTATTGTAAATCCCACTATTGCCGAGACAGTATTGCCTGTTGCGTAAAAGCAGGCGGGAACAGTCATTGCACTGAGCACGGTGTAGGGGATATAATGCAGAAATGAAAGTATGAACCTGTTTTTGATTTTTCCCTTGATGAGTGTCAGGGGTATCATTCTTACAAGGTAGGTAACACCTGCCATAACAAAAAGGTATAAAAAGAATTTGCCGTTATCCATTACTCTGTGCCTCCTCATCAGTTTTGATGGGTGCGATTATTGCAAATATCACACTTGCAACAACGGCACAGATTATCATTGTAAAGCCTGAAGGGATAAATGACAAAAATGGTATGAATTCAAACGCCAGACTGAGAGCAATCGCTGTGAGAACACATAGGGCGGTTGCTCTTTCCTTTTTTGCTTCGGGCACAACAATAGCGATAAACATACCATAAATGGCAATACCGAGGGCAGATGACACTATAGCGGGTAATATGTTACCTGCGACGGCACCTGTAAGGGTACCGCCTGTCCAACCGAGTATTGGCAAAAGCATAAGTCCTGCCATATATCGTGTGCCCAGCTCACCCTCATTTGAAACAGAAACGGCAAAAATTTCATCTGTATTTCCGTATGCTATAAATAGCTTTTCGGGAAGTGATACTTTGTGTGATAATTTCTGTCCCAGCGCCACAGACATAAGTGAGTAGCGGGAGTTGATTATTAGCTGTGACAACGCAAGCTCAGTGAGTGTGCCGCCACTTGCAATAATGGGAACACCTGCAAGCTGACCTGCCGAAGTGAGATTGAGAAGGGATATAAGAACCGCCTGCCATACAGTAAGTCCGCTTTCTACTGTAAATATACCAAAGGCAAATGCAACTGAGAAATATCCCATGCATACCGGTAAGCCTTCTTTTAGGCCTGTTCGGAAAGAGTTGATATATGTCATATATTATCCTATTGAACGAAGTTTTCGAGACCTTCAAGGTAAATGTAGTTTCGGGTTGTAGAGATATTTGTGAGAACAATAACGTCGTTGACGGTTTTGCTTTCACAGAATTCTGTCAGCGTACCCTTGTAATGTCGAGGGTCAATAACATAGATTTTGTTATAATGAGGTATCAGGAAAGGTACAAAAGCATTTGCGTAGCTATCCTTGATAACCAGACAAGATTCACCACGGGGTAAATCAAGATTTGTGATTGTGGTAAGTCCGTTGTCTCCACCGATAAAGGTGAGGTATTTTGAACCGGGGGTATGGTCGGAAACGTCCTTGATAACATCATAATCAAAGCCCTCGTACAATACTGAATCACTTATTTTACAAGTAACATTGTTGTAAGGTAAGTATGCAGTAACATAATCGGGGTTTTTCTTCAATGCAGGGTTTTGCCCCGAGCTTGAGTAGAATGTACCTATAAAGTTATCAAAGGTTTTCGTTTCATACTTTGAAAGAGGAACCGGAGTGATTCCTTTTTCAAGTGCAAACTGCTCATAGGCATAGTATGCACCCAGTGCGGTCCAATGGTGATCCGCTCGGAAATAGATATATTCATTGCGGTGCTCGCGCATTGAATCATAAATACCATCAACAGCAACGGTGTTTTTAAAGGATGCGTTGAAGTAATCGAGGGCTTTCTTTTGGTTGGCAGAGTTAACCTCCGCGCGAAGAGCATCGTTAAGTGTAATGTCCATGCTTGTGGGGACAATCATTGAGTAAACGTTACCCAAGGGCTTTACAATGCTGTCGAGATTATTCACACGGTCAATGAATCGGGGTGCCACATCTTGTGAAAAACTGTAATATTCATAAGCGCTGTCACCCGCAACAACAATAGCACTCAGCTCCTGTACGTCGTAGTCAGGCTTTGCCGCATTGGGGTTGCCGTTGTCCTTGCTCAGCTCGTCATCATCAGGCATCGTCACAGGCTCAGTTACCTCCGGCGTTTGCGGTTCTTCAGGCAAGACTGTCGGAGCATCAGGGATTTCATCTCCTTCATCTACATCACCGTGTATGGAAATGTCCTGAATACCATACAGGGATTTTATGAATGTATCCGTCTGAGTCAGACCTTCTCTGAAGGGGAAGGTATCGGAAAACCAAGTGTCGATTTTTGAGAAATAGTCGCCTGATACTAATGCTTGTGCAGTAAATTCAGGGAAGTTTGCCAACTGACGCTTCTCAGTCTCAGAATAGGTGGGTCTTATGGGAATGGCGAAAGCCAGTGCAGTACCCATGTAAAGCATCAGAAGGAAGGATGCAACCTTAAGGCTATGGGCCTTGCCTAAGGGACGTGCGTTTTTCTTGCGATTTTCCCTACGGATGTCAATCAATTCCTTGATACGGAGCTTGATTTTAACGCCTTTTTTCTTAAGGTGGCGACGTTTGTTTGTTATAACAGGTTTAGTTTTCTTAGTCTTTTTCTCTTTCGGGACTTTTCTTTTTTTCTCTACAGCAGCAACGGTATCCTTATGTTCGTCCTGTGCAGGTGCCTTAATATCAATATTTTCAGATTTGGGTTGAGCAGCCTTGTTTTTTTGTTGTTTTTCTTTTTTCTTTGCTTTTCTGCCACGTTTTACGCTCGTCTGAACAAAGGGTGGGGGAGCGATAAGTTCGGTAGATTCTTTTTCTTTTGCGGGCTCCTTTGTGACTTCCTCAACCTCAGGGAGTAATTCAACAACAGGCTCATCTGTGATTTCCTCAACCTCGGGAAGTAATTCTACAACGGGCTCGTCTGTGATTTCCTCAACCTCGGGAAGTAATTCAACAACAGGCTCCTTTGTGACTTCCTCAACCTCGGGAAGTAATTCTACAACGGGCTCCTCTGTGATTTCCTCAACCTCGGGAATTAATTCTACACCGGGCTCCTCTGTGATTTCCTCAACCTCGGGAAGTAATTCAACAACGGGCTCCTCTGTGATTTCCTCAACCTCGGGAAGTAATTCAACAACAGGCTCCTCTGTGATTTCCTCAACCTCAGGGAGTAATTCAACGACGGACTCCTCTGTGATTTCCTCAACATCGGGAATTAATTCTACAACGGGCTCCTCTGTGACTTCCTCAACCTCGGGAATTAATTCTACAACAGGCTCCTCTGTGATTTCCTCAATCTCGGGAAGTAATTCAACAACGGGCTCCTTTGCAATTTCGGGTAGTAGCTCGATAACCGACTTTTCTTTGAGTTTTTCAACCTTCGGAGTATATACAGGCTCGTCAAAGTCGATGTTGGGGCGTGGAATGTATACAGGAGCGTGCTTTATTTCTTTTACAGGCTCGTAAACGAAGTCCTCAAGAAGCTGTATTTTTTCCTCTGTTACAGGTTTTAGTTCAAGCATAGGTATGCCGTCTATATCAGGCATTTCCGAAAGGTCGAAAATATCGTCCTCTTTAACAGATGGGGTAGTGACTTCAAGTGTTTTTTCTGCCTTTGGAGTGTCGATGTATACGATTTCCCGGTGCTTTGTTTCGGGTGCCTTTCGGGGCTCATCGGGTAAGCTGAGCATAGGGATACCCTCAATAACAGGCATCTCGGTAAGGTCGATTACAATATCTTCATCCTGCTTTACAGGGGGAACGGTGAGTATAATGTCAAAATCATTATCTTCGACACCTTCAACGTTTTTGTTAATAACCGTTGAGTATTTTGCTTTTTTTTCGGGCACAACAACATTTGCTGCAGCCCCGTTGCCCTGGGGTACAGTTTCATTGAGGAGTATTAACTTATCGGCATCGTCATTTTTCCCATTCTTGGTGAATTTGTTTTTCACCGTGTCAGCCCTCTTTATGACAGAGCTGACGGAAGGGAGCACGCGCAATTTAACGTCGCGCGGTTTATTATAGAGCATATAACGTCCTCCGACAGTTGTTGTATACGAATAGTTTTAAAATTGAAAATACAAGAAGGGGTTGTACTTGTCACCTACAAGTGCAAGGGTGGATAACAAAAGTAATATAATTGGGATAATTGTTTCAACTAAATTGAATGCAACGTGTAAAATCCTTCGTTCTTTACTCGGTCTGAGTTTGTTGAAAACCAACTTCATCAACGGAGTTACTGCAACTAAAGCCACAAGGATAAAATTTATGTTACCAATGAGTGTTGTCCTTGTTTCAAAGTCAAGTAGAGAATTACCGTTTGCGCCGAACATACCCTTTAAGACTATGGGAATGAAACGGAAGTCAGAAAATCTGAACAAAATCCAACCGAAGAATACAACCGTGAGAGTGTAAAAATGTGAGAAAAACGAAGGGATTTTGTCAAATAACTTAAGAAGGAACAGTTTTTCAATTATAAGGAATATGCAGAAGAATAGTCCCCATAAAACAAAGTTCCAGGAAGCACCGTGCCAAAGACCCGTAAGCAGCCACACCACCAGGATATTAAAGTATGTTCTCACCTTACCCTTACGGTTACCACCGAGGGGTATGTAAACATAATCACGGAAAAATGAGCCGAGACTTATATGCCACCTTCGCCAAAAGTCTGTGATAGATTTTGCGACATAGGGATAGTTGAAGTTTTCCTTGAAGTGGAAGCCCATCATCAGACCCATACCGATTGCCATATCTGAATATGCGGAGAAATCAAGGTATATCTGGAGCATATAAAACAGCACACCCATCCAGAGTCCTGTTACAGAGCGGGCTGAGAGCTCTGATAAAGCAACGTCGGGGGCAGAAGCAATAAGGGAATCTGCCACAAGGAGCGTATCTGCAAGGATACCGCAATGGTTGGCAAGCAAAGCCTTTTTTGAAAGTCCTGTGGTAAAGCGAACAATACCTGAGGTTATCTCATGGGGGAGGGGCTTTCTGTCTGTGATTTCACGCTCAACATCCTTGTAACGGACGATGGGTCCTGCAATACACTGGTGAAAAAGACTTGAATAAAGCAATAACCAAAAGAAATTTTTTTGGGCGGGAATTTCCTTTCTGTGAACATCAACAACGTAAGAAAGGAGCTGGAATGTGTAAAATGATATGCCGATGGGCAAAATGATTTCGGGGATGAATTTAGGTGCACCAAAAACATTCTGTATATTGGTGAGTATAAAGCCTGTGTACTTGAACACACCGATTGTGCCAAGGTTTACGATGCAGGCGAGTATTAATAACAGCTTTCTTTTACCGGTCTTTTCGCTTTTTTCGATACCTATCGCAAACAACCAATCAAAGAAGGTCATAAGCACAAGCAAGAGAACGTAAACAGGCTCTCCCCAGGTGTAGAAGAAAAGAGAGAAGATAAGCAGGACTATATTTTTTGCTTTTATGTTATGTGCTAACCCGTATACTGCAAGGCACAGGGGGAGGAAAGCATAAACAAACAAAAGACTTGAAAATACCATTTCGTACCTCTCGTAAGTTATATAATATAAAATACATTTATATAAAAGATTTTTTACCAATTTTACATTATACAATGTATCCATAAAAAAGCAAGTCCTTTTATTAAAAATATATAAAAAACTTGGTTTCGTACAGCGGATTTTATAGTGTTAAGAGCGCGGAATATACTTGACTTAAATCGCATTATGTAATAAAATATATAGCGGTAAAAAATTAACATCCGA
>JAZNLJ010000125.1:0-5417 GCA_045579005.1 Acutalibacteraceae bacterium
AAGCTGTATTGTCTTCCTAAGACCGCTTGGCCTCCGACTTTGTTAAAGAAAATCGGCGTTGAAGCCGATTCAATAAAGGGTATTTTTATAACTCACGAGCACACAGACCACATAAACGGTCTTAGTGTGTTTGCCAAAAAGCACAATATTCCTGTATACGCCTCAACAGGCACATTGATGGCACTAAAAAACAAAGGTGTGCTCACAAGCAATCACATTGATATTGCTGTTAATGATGATGTTCAGGTTGCAGGAATGAATATAAAACCGATAAAGACATCTCACGATTGTGCTGATGGCAGAGGCTATATTATAACAGGCTGTGACGGTGTAACAAAAGCGGCAATCGCAACCGATACAGGCTACATTTCACCACAGCTTTTGTGTGATATAACGGGTTGCAGGTTAGTTTACCTTGAATCCAACCACGACATTGATATGCTCAGAACAGGTCCTTATCCCTATCAACTGCAAAAGCGTATTCTTTCAAATGTTGGGCACCTTTCAAACGATGCCTGTGCAGATACTCTCAGCGCACTTGTGAATAAAGGCTCAACTCACTTTGTACTTGCTCACTTGAGTCAGGAAAACAACACCCCTGCCCTTGCATATGAAACGGCTACAAAAGCTCTGAGAGAAATGGGAGCTCTTGAAAGCAGAGATTATTTTTTGAGAGTAGCAGAACCTGAGAATCAGGATAACATTATCATTCTATAAAAAACCACAAAAGATAACTTGGTTATCTTTTGTGGTTTTACTTTAGCTCATTGCTATATTAACAACATTCTGATAAGATGCTGCATCAATGAAATCACATATATCTCCGTTGGCAGCATAAATCTGCTCTTGGGTAGGTTCGCCTTTGCCGTTGCTCAGTCGTGCTGTTTCAAACATATCCAATGCATCACACACGCTGTCGCCGTTAACGTCACCTTCAACTATAACAACATAGTCACCAAGGTACTCATCCCCTGCAAACAAAGAGATTGCAGAGCCTGTGCCGTAAAGCTCCTTTTGCAAGGGGTTTCTTGATGTAGCAATTGCCTCAACATCACCGAAATATTCGATAATATCCTCAATATTACCACACTCAGAAACACTTGTGAAAATAACCTTTTCATTATAATCAATTCTGGTATTTCCTTTTGAGAATATATCTAAAATCTGATAATTCAAATTATTTTCGACAGCGTAATTATGAGCGTAGCTGTTCCTTACACATCTAATCACACCGCCCAAGCCATCAAAAGCGCCTTCCCCTATGCTTACAACTCCCGGATAAATCATAATTTCTGCAAGTGCCGTACAACCGCTGAATGCGCCATCACCGATAGATGTAACATTCTTTGAGATATCCACAAGTTGAAGAGATGTGCACCCGTTGAATGTGTTATCCTCAATAACAGAAACACTCTCAGGAAGAGCTACATACATAATATCTTCGTTACCTTGGAAACAGGAACCTGAAATTGATACAACAGTTTTACCACCAATTTCGGACGGAATATCAATTTCTATATCAGCACCGTTATAGCCCAGTATTTCAATATTTCCATCACCTAAAATAACGGTATCGTAAATGCAAGAATTGCAATCAGTGTCAACCACAGGCTCTTGCTTTTCGTCACCACAATTCATACAACAGTATATTTTACTATGCGGATGCTCATCGATAGTTGCCACAAGGGAATAATCGTGGCCTATAGCTTCAATTATGGTTTCATCTTTTTTGTCACCGCAATTGAGGCAATGGTGGGATTTAGCACCGTTTTCCGTGCAAGTTACATCTTTATCTATTGTCCACTCTTGTGAATAGCTATGCCCTTGTGCTGTAATAACGTCAGTTTCAGTCACATCACAATTATTACATTTTCTGTAGTATTCGCCGTCTGTGGTACAGGTAAGTTTAACTGATGTTTCCCACTCATCAGGGAAGCTATGACCGCCACGAGAAGCAATAACCTTAGATTCTTCCGCTGAACATATGGTGCACACACGATACATTTCACCATCTGTGGTGCATGTGGCAGGTGTTCGCTCTATCCATTCACCGAATTCGTGAATAATATAGTGAACATCTACAGCAGAATCCACTATTGATGTTTCGCCGACCTCGTTTACAGCAGTTACTGCATATGTATAAATGCTATTATTTTCATAGATACCTGTATCGGTATATGTCAATTCATTTCCGCTGAGCGTTGAAGCGAGATAAACCCACTCACCTGAATCGTTAAGTTTATAAATATTATAGCTATCAGCTCCAAAGCTTGTGTTCCAAGAAAGAGTGATATTACCCTCTTCTACTGAAGCATACACTTCAGCAGGCGCTTCACATAAAAGCTGTGGTATTTCAAGAGCCTCTGTAAGACCGCAGTATCCACAGTAGCGTGATTGCACACCGGCATCATCACTTGTAGCAGGTATTGACTCAGCCCAATCGGTATATGTGTGGTTTCGTACATTGAATGCAACATCTACTGATACATCCACTTCGGCTGTACCGAAATCAAAACATATTTTCTCTTTGTATACTCCTACACCAAGGCCCTTTTGTGGCGAAATAGTAACTATAGTTGCTTCTCCTGCACCAACAGTTGTATCTGTAATTGAAACACTATAAAATTCCGAAACAGGTATAGCAACAGATACATCAACATTACCTGTGTTCGTTATTACTAACTGAGCCTTCTGCGTGGTTGTATACCCTACACACACTGAACCGAAATTTATAACCTCGGAGTCGCAAGAGCCATCATAAACAATTTTTGTCCAGACAGGATAAAAGTTCATATTCCCTTCAACAACAACAATCTCTCCAAAATCATACTCTATTTCAGTTGCATTTTCCGTTGTAGCCCAACCAACTTGAAAATAACCATCACGGGTAAAAATAGCACCCTGAGTAGCAATGCTTTTACCATAAGTACTATTAACAGTTTTTGCATCTGTTTCATTTGTATATTGGTCCGGAGAATAAGTAATTGTATATGATTCGCCGGTCCAATACGGATATAACTCAATGTTTCGTCTAATCCTGTAAGTTGCTTTTAAATTATATTTTTTCGCTCCTCCATCTGTTACTGACCAGCCGGTTTGAGTGTAGTGTTCACGATAATACGTTTCCTCTCTTAATCTTATACTCGATGTAAATGAATCAACATATGTTTCCCCCTCAACACCATCACCGGGATAATATGTTACTGTATATGTTGCTGCTGAAGCTGTAATACTAAAAATACTGCAAAGCATCACAAAAACAAGTATTATCGAAAAAATCCTTTTTATTTGTTTATTCATTACTAAGCCCCCAAAAAGTCACAATAAGGCATATTATGTTTTATTATATCATAAAAAAATCCGTTGCACAACGATTATGCAACAGATTTTTCCATTTTTCAAAAATTATAACTGATTGATTGCCTGAGCAAGCGCTTCTTTTATAATCTGGTGGCCTGCAGCGGTAGGGTGAACACCGTCAGTTGTCCAGTAAGTTGTATCACCATCTGCAGACGCTTCGTCAAATAAAGGCTGAAGCTGTACATATGAAAGCTCATATTTATCTGCAACACGCTTTGCACTCTCTGCCCGCTTAGCCACTTCAGCACGGAATTCATCATAATACATTTCGGTGCCTGAGCCTTTAAGCACAAATGGTGCTAAAATAATGATTTTCACATTCGGTAATGCCTCTTTGATTTCTTCAATAAGCATTGAATAAATTTTCTCAAACTTCGGTGCATCCACACCATTTTGCTGAGAAAGCTCGTGCCAGACATCGTTTACACCGATGAGAATAGACATAATATCAGGCTTCAGATTTATTATATCATCTTTAATTCTGGCATAAAGGTCAACAATTCTGTCTCCGCTTACACCGCGATTGATGAACTCAAACTCACCTTTTCTGTTCTTCAGATAATCTGCCGCCAAAAGATTCGGGTAACCATAGCCGAAAAGGTAGCTACCTACACCGCCATCGTCAACATCAACTCTACTAACATCTGTTATTGAATCGCCTTGAAATAAAAATCTTTTCATTTGTATTTACCTTCTTTGGTTTGTGTGATATAATTATTTATTAGGTCCGTCATATGTTTCTTCAAGTGAAGGTACCCAAGGGCATTCAACCTCAGGAATCACCTTTTCGGGTGCTACCCAATACACAGCATTGGTAATAATCTTCTGAATTTCAGGAATATGATATGTAGGGTTGCTTTCGTGACCCGGCTGGAAATAGAAAACCTTACCGAGTCCTCTGTTCCAGCAACAGCCTGAACGGAACACCTCACCGCCTTTGAACCAGCCCATGAACACAATTTCGTCAGGTGTTGGTATATCAAAGCGTTCACCGTACATTTCCTCAACGGGAATTACAAAGTTTTCAGGAATATCCTTTGCAATAGGATGATTTGGAGCTATACACCAAAGACGCTCTCTGTCGCCATCACGCCACTTAAGTGAGCAGGTTGTGCCCATAAGACGCTTGAACGGTTTAGAAAAATGTGCAGAGTGAAGTGCAATAAAACCCATACCTCTCATTACACGGTTATAAACCTTTTCAACCAATTCATCAGGCACACACTCGTGAGCCATATGACCCCACCAAAGAAGCACATCTGTGCTTTCAAGAACATCATCAGGGAGACCATTATCAGGATCATCAAGGACCGCTGTTCTTATATTAAGGTCATCATTAACACCTAAGAACTCTGCTATACAGTTGTGTATACCGTTAGGATATACTGCACCAACCTCAGCATCTTCTTTTTCGTGGCGACCTTCATTCCAAATTGTTACATTAATCATATATTACACCTCTGTGTTTTTGTATTGAGTATAATATAACATATTATTTTCCAAAATAGAAAGTGTCTTTTTTAACGAATATTAATGACATTTTTTATATAAATTGTGAGTTCGAAACCATCCTCACACTAATAAAAACTATGGAGTTGATTAAATTGAAAAACAGAAAGAAAGTCAGAGGCGTTGCCTTGGCATCAATCATCGCAGCATCATATGTAGTGCTTACCTTCGTGGCAAATGCCTTCGGGCTGGCAAGCGGAGCAATACAAATAAGATTATCTGAGGCTCTTACAATTTTCCCTGTGTTTACACCATATGCCATACCCGGTGTATTTTTAGGGTGTTTACTTGCCAATATTCTTACAGGTTGCGCCTTGTGGGATATTATTTTAGGAAGTCTTGCTACTCTGATTGGTGCGGTAGGTACATACTTACTGCGAAACCACAAGCTTTTGGCTACCCTACCGCCTACGATTGCAAACACGGTTATCGTTCCCTTGGTGCTTATAAACTTCTACGGACTTGAGGGCACATATTGGTATTTTGCTCTTACTGTATTTATCGGAGAATTTATTTCCTGTTGCATACTCGGCACATTTTTACAAAAA
>JAZNLJ010000126.1:0-15348 GCA_045579005.1 Acutalibacteraceae bacterium
GGTACTGATGCCCGTAGGGCTGTTGCATTTGCTGAGGTAACTCTTAAGCTTGATAATTCCGATATGGCACTCAACAATCCGGAAAAGCTTGTTACTGTTACCCGTCGCTATTACCGTTCAGGTGAGAGTGAATATAGAATAAACGGAGAACAGGCAAGGCTCAGAGATATTCACGAGCTGTTTATGGATACGGGTCTTGGTCGTGACGGTTATTCAATGATTAGCCAGGGTAAGGTTGAAACACTTATATCAGGCAAGTCTGACGACCGTCGTGATATGCTTGAGGAAGCGGCAGGTATTTCACACTACAGATACCGTCGTGCAGATGCTATGCGCCGTCTTAATCAGGCAGAGGAGAATTTACTCAGACTCAAGGATATTCTTACAGAGCTTGAGTCACGCGTGGGACCCCTGAAGGTGCAGAGTGAAAAAGCACAAAAATTTCTCGAATATGCAGGTGAAAAGAAGAATCTTGAAATCGGTTTGTGGCTTTACACAATCGAAAAGACCAAAAACGACCTGCGCGAATATGAAAAGAAAATCACAATCACCGAGGCACAGTACAACGACGTGTGCAAGGTGCTTGATGAAATAACGCTCAAGATTGACAATGCAATTGCCGATTCACAGAAAATCACTGTGGCGATTGATGAAATCAGGCGTGCATCTGCGCAGCTTGAGGAGCAAGCGGCTTTGCTTGAAAGCCAGGTTGCCGTTCAAGAAAATACAATTGAGCACAATAACGAAACAATTGCACGTATTGAGCGTGAGAAAACTGAGGAGAACGATACCGATACAGAGATTTCTGTGCAGATTAACTCCGCTCGCGAGTCAATAGAGGCTCTTTCAAAGGTTATTGATGAAAAAAAGACGGTTCTTGACTCATTCTCGGGTGAGCTTGAACAACTCAGCGATGAAAACAGTAAATCTGCACAGCGCAGCGTGGAGCTTTCCGAAACTGTTTCAAGACTTTCTCTTGAGGTTGCGGATAACAGAGTTATCGTTTCAACTGCCGCATCATCAGTTGAGGAAATTGAAAACCGTATTAAGGTTATCGATGAGTCTATTGAAACGCAACAGCCTGTTATTGATGCCCTTGTTAAAGAACGTGACGGTGTTAAGGAAGAACTTTCCAAAGTAATTGAGCGCTCCAAGGAGCTAAATAATTCCCTTACAGGAATTGAACTTCTTGCAACCAAACGCCTTGAAAAGCTTGAAAAACTCAAAGAGGAAGAAAGTTCTCTGAGAAATGAGAAGCATATCAAGGAGTCAAGACTTACAATGCTCTCCGATCTGGAAAAGAATATGGAGGGCTATCAGGGTAGCGTTAAGGCGGTTATGCGTGAGGTCCGTCGCGGTACACTCAGGGGTATTCACGCTCCTGTTTCACAGGTTATAAGTGTTAGCGACAAATATTCACTTGCCATTGAAACAGCTCTCGGTGCAGGACTTCAGAATATTATTACTGATACTGAAAACGATGCTAAAAAGGCGATCGGCTTCCTTAAGGAGAGTCACGCCGGCAGAGCAACCTTCCTTCCCATTACGGCTATCAAGGGCAAGGTTCTTGAAGAAAACGGGCTCGATGAGTGCTACGGTTATATAAACCTTGCATCAGGTCTTGTTGAGTTTGATGCTCAGTACAAGGAAATTATAAATTCACTTCTGGGCAGAACAGTTGTTGCTGAGGATCTTGACGCTGCAATTGCCATTGCCAAGAAATATAACTATAAGTTCAAAATTGTTACACTTGACGGACAGGTTGTTAATGCAGGTGGTTCAATGACAGGTGGCGCCAAGCTTCAGAATGCAGGCATCCTCAGTCGTGGTAACGAGCTTGAAAGACTTAAATCTGAGTGTGATACACTTACAGAGAAGCTGACGTTACTCCTTGAGGATGTGAAATCACAGCAGGAAAATTGCTCCGCTGTTACCGCAGAGCTTGACGGATGTAAGGCGGAAATTACCGCTTTAGGAGAAGAAAAAATCCGTATTGAGGGCTCACTTGCTCTCAAAAACGGCAACCTTGACAACCTTCTAAATGCTCGCGAGCAAGCACTTTCTGAGAAGGAACAGCTAAAGAACAGAATTGACGGTATCAATTCCGGTGTTGCCGATGCACAGGCAAAACTTACCGATTTACAATCTCAGCTTGAGGAAGCAGAAAATGAGCTGTCATCACTTACAGGTGATCGTGAAACACTCCGTGAAAAGCGTGAAAAGCTTACCTCCGATGCGGCTGAAATTACCCTTGATATCGCAACTGCTCAAAAGGAGATTGAGGCAAAGCAGGAGGAGATTATCCGACTTGAGAACAGAAGCACAAGTCATAAGGATAAATTAACTCAACTTAACAGCGAAATAGAAGAAATTGAAAACAAGAATGCTCAGATAAGACAGCGTATTGAAATTCTCAATACCGAGGCAGGCGGACTCCGAGCACAGTCGGCACTTTCAAAGGATAAGATTGCTGCTGAAATTCAGAGGCGTGAGCAGTTTGAGCAGGAAAGTGCAAAATTCCGTATTATTGAGCGAGAAAAGACGGAAGAACGTGAGAAGCTGGGTGGTGAAAAGGCTCGCCTTACAGAACGTCGCGACACAATGCAGAAGGAATTTGACGATATTTCCAATAAGCTTTATGATGAATACGAGCTTACCCGCCGTGAAGCAGAGGAGCTTAACATCGTTATAGAGGACGTTCCCGAGGCAAAGAAGCGACTTAACGAGCTCAAGGGTAAAATCCGTGGTCTGGGTAACGTAAACGTAAGCGCTATTGAAGAGTATAAAGAGGTTTCCGAGCGTTACAGCTTTATGCACGGGCAGGTCAGCGACGTTGAAAAATCAAAGGCAGAGCTTATCAAACTCATCAATGAGCTTACAGGTAAGATGGGTGTTCAGTTTAAGGAGCAGTTTGATAAAATCAATTTCAGCTTCGGACAGACATTCTCGGAACTTTTTGGTGGAGGCAAGGCATCACTTGTGCTTACCGATGAAAATGACGTTCTTGAATGCGATATTGACATAAAGGTTCAACCTCCTGGCAAGAACGTTCAGAATATTTCACTCCTTTCAGGTGGTGAAAAGGGGCTTTCAGCAATTGCATTGCTGTTCTCTATTCTCAAAATAAATCCGTGTCCCTTCTGTATCTTTGATGAGGTTGAGGCGGCACTTGACGATGTTAACGTTGCACGTTACGCATCATACGTACGCAGAATGACGGATAACACACAGTTTATACTCATTACTCACCGCCGTGGCACCATGGAGGAGGCAGATATGCTTTATGGCGTTACAATGCAGGAGAAGGGTGTATCTAAGCTTCTTGAACTCAAGACAGCCGAAATGGCATCTAAATTTGATTTGACATAAAACTAAATTATTCCGTAAGGGAGTTTTTCCATTGGGTATTTTTAAAAAAATAAACTTCGGTTTAAGAAAAACAAGAAATAATGTTTCAGGTGCAATTGATAATGTGCTTGACAGCTACACTTCCATTGACCAGGAGCTTTTTGACGAGCTTGAAGAAGCACTTGTTATGGGTGATGTAGGTGTTACCACCGCATCTGAGATCACATTGCGCCTTAATGACGTTGTCCGCAAGAAGGGTATCAAGAATCCTGCAGACGTTAAGGTTGAAATTAAGAATATCGTTGCCGAAATGCTGGAGGGTGGCGAGGATATGGATCTTATCACCATTCCCTCTGTCATTCTCGTAATCGGAGTTAACGGTGTTGGTAAGACAACTACAATCGGTAAAATGGCGGCTCGTTACAAGGCTGAGGGCAAGAGCGTAATTCTTGCAGCAGCTGACACGTTCCGTGCGGCTGCTATTGACCAGCTTGATGTCTGGGCTCAGCGTGCAGGTGTTGACATCATCAAGCACAAGGAAGGTGCAGATCCCGCGGCTGTTATTTTTGACACTATTTCTGCGGCAAAGGCACGTGGCACGGAGATTATCATCTGTGACACCGCCGGCAGACTCCATAATAAGAAGAATCTTATGGAGGAGCTTGCAAAGATTTACCGCGTTATTGACCGTGAATTGCCCTACTCTGACCGTGAGGTTTTGTTAGTGCTTGATGCCACAACGGGTCAGAATGCGGTTAATCAGGCTCGCGAGTTTGCAAAGATTGCTGAAATTACAGGTATTATCCTTACAAAGCTTGACGGAACTGCACGTGGCGGTGTTGTTCTTTCAATCAAAAATGATTTGAAGGTTCCTGTTAAATTTATCGGTGTAGGTGAGGGTATCGACGACCTTCAGCCCTTTAACCCCCTGGCCTTTGCAGAGGGCTTGTTTGAGGCTCTCCCCGAGGATTACGAGGAAGATGAAATCGACCTTTCAAAAATTAAAGAGGAAATTCCTGCCTCATCTGTCGAAGCAGTTGATGAGCGTGCAGAAATTGCCAAGGCTGTTGGTGAGTTCTTCCAGGCTCTCGGTGAAGCACAGGCGGAGGACGAAGCTGAGGAAACAGAGGTAGCTGAAGATATTATTGAAGAATCAACCGAAGATGTTGTTGAGGAAGTAATTGAAACGGTTGTTGAAGAGCCTGTACAGGAAACCGTAGAAGAAGTAGTTGAAGAGCCTGTGGTTGCAGAAACAGTTGCTGCCTTCGATGAAAATGATGGTCCCACAGCTGTGTTTGTTGCTGAGGCGCCCAAGGCAGAGGAACCCAAAAAGAAAAAAGGCTTCTTCGGGAGGTTGTTCGGATAATGAACAAGGAATTTTTGATTGCTACACACAATATGAAAAAGCGGGATGAGCTGTACAGAATACTCTCACCCCTCGGTATAGATGTTAAGACTGCTGATCAGCTTGGTATCGAAATCACCGACGTTGAGGAAACCGGAGAGACATTCTATGAAAATGCACTCCTCAAGGCACAGAGCGGTTGTCATGAAAGTGGTATGCCTTGCGTTGCAGATGATTCAGGTCTTGCAGTTGATTATCTCGTTGGTGCACCGGGCGTTTATTCTGCACGCTTTGCAGGTGTTCACGGTGACGATGAGCGGAATAATGACAAGCTTCTCAAACTTCTTGCAGACCTTCCCGCGGAGGAACGTACAGCGCGCTATGTTGCAGTTGTCTGCTGTGCATTCCCTAATGGTGATATTATAAGTGCACGTGGTGAGTGTGAGGGATATATCGGTTTTGAACGTATCGGTGACGGAGGCTTCGGTTATGATCCCCTTTTCAGAGTGGGAGATAAGAGTATGGCTCAGCTCACCGCTGAGGAAAAGGATGCCATCAGCCACCGCGGTAATGCTTTGCGCAAACTTGCAGAAAAGCTTACTGAGTACTTTGAACAACAGAAATAACACAACCTATGTCGGTAACGTCGATAAGTATGTCGGTGTTGCCGGCTTTGTTTTTTACTGTGTTCATATTCACGGTGTACAGCACCTGCGGGAAGTCTGTGCCACTCAGTAATTTACGCGAAGTATCATTGTCGTTACAGTAACATTCAATACAACTTTTTATAAATTCAAGCTCCTGTGTATTACTTTCGCTCAGATTGTCAAAAACAATATTGAGAGAGCTCAGCTCGTTGTTTTCATCTGTGCTGAAACTTAGCATAATATTATGTTTATTTATAATAAAGTATTTTGTCAGGGTGCCCTGGTTTTTGTCATAAATATACCCTGAATCTGTCATTGAAAGTCCGGGATTTTTCTCATTCATACGCATAGTAAAGCCGTGAAGGGTGTTACCCTCGGTTTTAATACTGCATCCGCTGAGGAAAAAAGTCATAATGATAATAAGGAAAAATAAAAATATTTTTAAAACTTTCATAAAATCACCTGATTGTTAACATATATTTAACAAAAGATAGTTGTAATGTTGTATATATTGTATTATAATTGGATTATGAAATTATGGGTAGGTTTACCCTTTTATATAAAATATGAGTATGCGAGACAGGAATATGAAGGATTGCTTTAAAAAACTGATTTCTATATTACTGTGTTTGTTTGTGCTGGCGGGGTCTGTTTCCTCGGTGGCAGTAGCAAGCACAGATTCCCCATACCCTGACGGAGTGACACCCGAGCAGGCACTTAATGCGGTCAATGGTACCGACAAGCTTATCAATGCAATTCTGCCTGCTATGATGGGATCCGATTTACAGACAGCACTCACACAGGGGCTCTACACAAACGAGGCGGTTTCATCCACTCTTGTGAGCATTTATTCTGCTCTGAGCGAGCAGGGGGATACCCTTTCCTACATCGGGTTGGATGCTTCACCCAAGGGTGTGTCTGCTCACCTTGGTAATTATCCTGGCATTGCGGGTATGCTCTATGCCTGTGACAGCTGGGAGCAGGTAAATTTAACAAATGCAAATTGGGGCGTTGCGGACAAAACTACCTTTGCCCGAGCACTTGCCAATTGCTTTAATCCTTTCAACGATATTCTGTACACCCTACTTTGCTCGGGTACCTTTGAAATCAACAACTTTATTAAGATTGAGGGTGCAGACGGCTACTCCAACGCTATTGTGCCTATGCTCAAATCTCTTAAATGCGTCGATGTTTTACCCTCCGCAGATTTCAAGGCTCAGGCAGACAGTAACCCCACCACAATGGTTGAAAATATTATTCTCCCTGTGCTGACAACTGTTGAAAATTCGCTTTCACAACCAATGAACAGCTTTACGGATATTCTTCCCTCATTTGCTGATTTTGCAATAAATGGTGAATTTGATGTCTGTGTGGAGAAGCTTCTTGAGCCTGTTACAGGTAATCCTCTCGTAGAACTTGCCATACTTCTTAAAATCTTTGATTTACCGTCATTTGACCTTGATTTAGAACAGATGCTTAATGATATGCTCAGCGGTGAAGGTGCAGAGGGCACATTGAAGACCACTCCTATAGATATGACATCTCTTGCGGCTTGCGGTAGCAAGAATGGTGGCACCTTTGTTGCCGACAAGGGCAGGGCATATGTTGTTATAATGCGTTGGCTTATTGACACATTGAAACTCAATGGTGGAAGTCTGACAACTGTGGGCGGTAATACTGACACTGCCTTTATTACTGATTTATTGAAAAAAGATACGGACTCCATTGTGAAGACTATAATTTTACTCTTTGCTCCCACCAGTATAGGTGAGGCTCAGGCAATGGTTTATCCCTCGGTTACACCTAAGTCGGTAACGTATACGCCTAATCTTACTAAGGAGGACTACGACAAAGTCCTCAAGGAGATTGATGACCTTCTTGATGAATTCGTCAAGGAAGGCGGCACGGCGGATAAAATGGGCGAGATTATTGCCTCTATGATTTACACTCCCGATAATGTGAATATGATTGTTCAGGGCATATATGTGGAGTTTGACAAGAATGGTCTCGTTGAGATGCTTAAGATAATGGGCATCGATGCTTCACCTAAGGGTGTTGCATCAGGACTTACAGAAAAGCGATTTGCTTCAACCGTAAAGGTGCTTTCAAAGTATGATTCATGGGCAGATGTACCCTTCGGAAGTCTTGGCTGGGGCTTTAGTTACGGCTCTCGAACAGGTTTCCAGGCAGCTATTACAGGTGCGCTCAGGCCCTTGTTCCCGCTTCTTCGTATGCTTCTTGCGAGTGAGGATATGGTGCTCTTTGACAGTATCACTTTCGCAGGTGCAGACGGCTATAACACAGCGGTTATTCCCTTGCTTGAGGGTCTTGGTTGTCAGCCCTACTACATTAAGAGTTACGATTCATATAAAAAGACTGCTTCGGGTGACGGAGTGCTTAAGGGTGTTCTTGATCCTGCGCTCAATCTTATCGATGAAATCTGTGCAAAGCCTGTCTACGGCATCACCGAGGCTCTACCTAACCTGGTTTACTTCGTAAATAGCGGGTCAATTGAAAAGTGCATCGCTAACCTGATGCTTCCCGTTACGGCTCTCACTGAAAAATTCTCGGGTATAATCGACGTGAAGCTCGATGCATCTTCACTTAATCTCAAAATAGATATCAACGCTTTGCTTGATGGTATGCTTTCATCCGCGGGTATGAAAATGGCGAAGCTGGACGTGAATAGTCTCGCTTCTCTGGGCACACCTGTGCAGAGGCAGAGTAAGAGTGTTATTAATGGTAAAGGCTCTACCTATACCTACATTGATTCTGATAATACAGCAGTGCTTATTACACTTCTGCGCTTCCTTGCAGAGACCATCAAAATGCCCGGCAACGAGGATCTGCTGATGGGACTTATGGCAGGCGGTGAGGATATGGGAATGTACGGTAGTTATTCCGCATCCATCTCGGAACAGTTTGCGGCAATGAGTGTGGATGAGCTTGTGGAATGGCTCTATAACCTGTTCTTCAAGGAACGTGTGAAAATACAGATTGTTGTGAAAGAAGACTACAAGCCCACAATTATCTTTGAAGAGGGCAAGAAGGATACCCGCTGGGTATACGGTCTTGTGGTGTATCTCGGTATCGGACTTGTGGTGGGCGCAATCATTTTCTTCAACAGAAAACGACTGTACAGATAATGCGGAGGAAATGTAATGTTAGTTTTAAAAGATATTGTAAAAGATTATAAAACGGGGGATACAACCGTCAGAGCCCTGAAGGGTGTCAATATCAATTTTCGTGAGAATGAGTTTGTAGCTGTTCTCGGACCCTCAGGCTGTGGCAAAACCACCCTCCTTAATCTTATTGGTGGTCTTGACAGATATACAAGCGGGGATCTGTTCATTAACGGAAAATCGACAAAACGCTTTAATGACAGCGATTGGGATACCTACCGCAATCATTCAATCGGTTTTGTTTTCCAGAGCTATAACCTTATCCAGCACCAGACAGTTCTTTCAAACGTTGAGCTTGCTCTGACCTTGTCGGGTGTTTCAAAAAAAGAGCGTCGTAGAAGGGCAATCGAAGCCCTTGAAAAGGTTGGTCTTGGTGAGCAGATTCACAAAAAGCCCAATCAGATGTCAGGCGGTCAGATGCAGCGTGTGGCAATTGCACGTGCCCTTATAAACGATCCGGATATTCTCCTTGCCGACGAGCCTACAGGTGCTCTTGACAGCGAGACAAGTGTACAGATTATGGATATTCTCAAGGAGATTTCCAAAGAGAAGTTGATTATTATGGTTACTCATAACCCTGATCTTGCTTATGAGTACTCAAACAGAATAATACGCTTCCTTGATGGTGAGGTTATTGATGACTCCAACCCATTTAATCCCGATGAAAAAGAGCAGAAGCCCGAAAAAAAAGAAACTATTGAAAAGGGCAAGAAGTCAATGTCCTTCTCTTCAGCCTTTGCTCTGAGTATAAATAACCTTCGCACCAAGAAGGGCAGAACATTCCTGACAGCCTTTGCAGGAAGCATCGGTATCATCGGTATTGCCCTTGTGCTTGCACTTTCAAATGGTATTCAGGTTTACATTGATCGTGTACAGGAGGATATGCTTTTGTCTTATCCTATGACTGTGGAAAAGCAGACAATGGATATGGAAAGTATGATGACCTCGTTTACGGGTATGGGTATGACTGTCAATGAGGATGCGGGTAAGGATGGCAAAATTCACGTAAACGAAATGTTTATGGATATGGTAAACGCTTTCATTTCCGAGGCTACCTCAAATAACCTTGACAACTTTAAAAAGTATGTTGAAGATAATCAGGCGGCATTTGACGAGGTCTGCAATGATGTTCAGTACAAATACAGCACACCCTTGAATATTTACAGGGCAGATACAGAAAACGGCGTTGTTAAATGTAACCCCAGCAACGCTATGGATATGGTGCCGATGGACGACAGCATGAAGCAGATGGCACAGCCTATGGCACAGAGCTTTTCGGTATGGCTTGAGCTTATCGGTGACAACCGCCTTATGGATGCTCAATACGATATTATCGCGGGCAGAATGCCTGAGGATTTTAACGAGGTAGTTCTCATTGTGGACGGCAACAATGAGATTAACGAGCTTGTGGTCTATGCTCTCGGTCTAAAAAATCAGGCGGATTTTCAAAAGGATATGATGGCAGCACTTGCCAGCGGCGAAACTTTCGATACCTCTGAGGTTTCCGAATATACCTATGAGGAAATTCTGGATATGGAATTCAGCCTTGTGCTCAGCGCAGACTACTTCGTAAAGAATGAAAAAACAGGTCTGTGGGTTGATAACAGCGCAAATGACTATTACGTTAAAAAACTTATTGAGGACGGTTTTAAAATTAATATCGTAGGTATTCTTCGTCCCGATGAGAACAATACACTCTCTATCGGTACAGGCGGTATCGGTTATAAGCGTGAGCTTATGGACTATGCAATCAAAGAGTCTGCAAAGAAACCGATTGTAAAGGAACAGCTTGCAAACCCCGATAAGGATGTTCTCACAGGTAATATTTTCTCAACACTTACCGTAAATGATTTTGACCTTGCAGACGTTGATCTTAGTCTTATCGACTTTACTTACCTCGATTACGGACCCTTTATGTCAATGGCAGAGGGTATGGATATATCTGAAATCGATATAACAAATATGGGCGCAATGTTCGGCTTTGATGATATGTCCGAGCTTGAAAGAAAGCTTATGGAAGGTTTCCTTTCCGATGAACAGGTGCTTGCTATAAAGCAGGCTTATGTTGATACCCTTGCTTCACAGAGCTCCTATGAAGGAACGCTTGAAAAAATTGGTTATTCAACCTTTGAATCACCATCACAGATTTGCTTCTATCCCAAAAACTTTGAGGCAAAGGAAAAACTCAACGAGCTTATTGAGTATTACAATACACGTGTTGAGGCTGACGGTCACCCCGAAAGCAGAATCAAGGCAACTGATCTTATCGGTGTGCTTATGAGCAGTATCACAACCATTATTGACGTTGTTACCTATGTGCTTGTTGCATTCGTTGCGATTTCTCTTGTGGTATCGTCTATAATGATCGGTATCATAACCTACATCTCTGTTCTTGAGCGTACCAAGGAAATCGGTATTCTCCGCAGTATCGGTGCTTCCAAAAAGGACGTTGCACGAGTGTTCAACGCGGAAACGGCTGTTGTGGGCTTTGGTGCGGGTGTTATCGGTATATTGAGTACCCTGATTCTGGAGATACCCATAAATCTGTTGCTCAAATATGTTGCAAAAATCCCTGCGGCGGCTTCTCTCCCGGTTGCAGGAGCGATTATCCTTGTGATTATTTCGGTTGCTCTCACACTTATTGCGGGTCTTATTCCGTCACGTATGGCGGCAAAGAAGGATCCTGTTGAGGCTTTGAGAACAGAATAAAATAGTTGTGGAACGCTCCTTTTCGGAGCGTTCTTTTTGCCTTGTGGATTAATTGATTTTTGCGGCGTTGAATGCTATAATTCGTAGGTGGAGGGGATAAAATGAAGAAAAATACCAAAAAAACTTTACAGATAATTTCCTGGGTGCTTACCATTAGCCTTATATTATGCAGCGTCAGTCTGATAGTATTATATAAAACGGGAACTTTGTTTTCCGGAATGGTAAAACTTTCTGTGGAAGGTGAAGTTACGGAAAATGTGGAAGAACTTTATTCTGCTATGTTATATAATGACAGTTTTACTTTTTCTGAAAGAGTAAGGTTATTAAAATTTAATCAGTATTTTGTTGATAATAAGTATATTGAGTGTGAACGAGTGTGCAGAAAACTGGCAAGCTTTACAGTTACTGAAAATGACCCGAGTTTGTTAGATGAAGAGATTGCTGCAACATATACCGAGGAAGGTAACTATATAACATTTGCAACTGATGAAGACAGAGAGTATTCGTTACCTCACGAACTGCATCATTGTATGGAGAACGAAAACCTTTCTTATGCAGATTATGGGTGGTTTAGTGAAGGTTTTACGTCTCTTGTTACATATGAATATTTTGGAGAAACCGGTGATGGAGCCAATGTTTTATCATTTTTTATCCGTGGTTTGTGTGAAATTGTTGGTTCTGATGTTCTTTTTGAAGTTAGTGCGCGTGGAGATATAAATATCCTTAAAAAAGCCCTTATGGAACGCGGAATTGCTGAGGAAACAGTTGAAGATGCTTTTGCCGTATTTTATAAAATTTGGATGAATAATTCTTATGGCAGCATAGCAACACCAAAACAAAAAATAGAATCCGTGAAGATATTGGAAAGGATGTATGATATTGCAAACGGTTATCCCGAGAATATAACACTTTCTTTTGTTGAATCGGCAGAGTCGATGATTATGGAGAATGGCAATTTGGATCATTATTATCTTAATTCAGCAAAAATCAATAATAATATGTCGGTGATGAGCCCTACTGCATCCGGTAATACTTCCTCCAACTTAAGCGGATACGATGAAGTTTTAACAATTCCTGTACGTGATTTGCTGCAACAGTTATATGATGAAGTAGAATCAGGCTTTTATGATTAAAACAAGTGTGTTAATAGAACTACTTTTATGTTGCAAATAGAATAAGTATGTGATACAATATAAAATGTATAATTTTGTTCCACAGAGGTGTGTTTTGAATGAGGAAAAATAGTGCAAATATCGGCTTTATCGGTGTCAGCGGCAGAGGCTCCGGTATGCTTGACCTTCTCCTTCAGGTTGATGGCGTTAAGGTTCCTGCTGTATGTGATCTTATTCCCGAGCGAGCTGAAAAGGGTATTGAAATTGTCGAGAAGCGTAACGAAAAATCTTATCCTGTTCACGCTTACCTTGATTATAAAGAAATGTTTCAAAATGAGGAGCTTGATGCAGTTGTTGTTGCTACAACCTGGATTACTCACTCAATGATTGCTGCAGATGCTATGCGCGCAGGCTTGCACGTTGCGATGGAGGTTGGCGGTGCTGCTTCCGTTGAGGAGTGCTGGGAGCTTGTTCGTGTAAGTGAGGAGACAGGTAAATTCTGTATGCTCCTTGAGAACTGCTGTTACTGTCGTAATGAAATGGCAGTATTCAATATGATTCGTCAGAATATGTTTGGCGAAATCGTACATATGGAGGGTGGATATCGTCACGATCTTCGTGATGAAATCTCTCTCGGACGTGAGAATATCCACGGCAGACTTTATAACTTTATGATGCGTAACGGTGAGCTTTATCCCACACATCAGTTGGGCCCCATCGCAAAGGCTCTTCGTATTAATCGTGGCAACCGTTTCCTTACAGTTAACTCTGTTGCAAGTAAGGCGCGCGGTCTTCACCAGTGGATTAAGGACAACAAGGGTGAGGAATACGATCTTTACAATGTTGACTTCAAGTGCGGAGATATCGTTACCACAATTATTAAGTGCGCAGGCGGTGAAACAATCAAGCTTACACACGACTGCTCACTGCCCAGACCTTACACAAGAGATTATGAGGTGCAGGGTACAAAGGGTATCTACTCCGAGCCCGAGGACGGCAAGGGCAGAATTTACTTCGATGGTATGCACCACGAGGATGATAGCTGGACACACAGTTGGGATGATTTCACACCCTGGCGTGAGAAATACGAACATCCTCTTTGGAGAGCCTATGAAAAGGGCGGTATCAAAGCAGGTCACGGTGGTATGGACTATCTTGTTCTCTCCGCTTTTGTGGATGCTGTATATGAGGGCGAAAAGCCTCCCATTGACGTATATGACACAGCAGCTTGGATGGTAATCACTTGTCTTTCAGAGCAGTCTGTTGCTATGGGCGGTGCTCCCGTTCCAGTACCGGATTTCACAAACGGCAGATGGATTGACCGCGAAGAAACAAGACGCGGTATGTATTGCCTTGACGAGGTTTGTGAAGAAGCATTCCCCATAATTGAAGAATAAGAGAAAAACGAGAGGTATTTATTATGAAATATTATATCGGTGTTGACGGTGGCGGTACAAAGACCGCATACGCTCTTTTTGATGAAAACAAAAATGTTTTGGCAGAACACGAGGGTCCTGCTTCAAACCACGAGAATATGGAAGGCTCCTTCCCCGAAGCAGCAGGTATTATTGCTGATGGTGTGAAGGCTGTTGCTGAAAAGGGAAATATCACTCTCGCAGACGTAAGCGGTATGCTTATGGGTCTTGCCGGTATCGACCATCCTTATCAGCACGATGCAATGCAAGAGGAACTCAGCAAGCTCGGTGTTACAGGTGCACGCATATACAACGACGGCTTTATTGTTATCAAGGCCGGTGTGGGCGCAGGTGCAGGTATCGGCTACAACTGTGGTACAGGCACTTGCTGTAACTCACTTGATACAAACGGCAATATGCTTCAGATTGGTGGCTTTGACGTGCTTTCAGGTGACAAGGGCAACGGTCACTGGGTTGGCGCACAGGCTTTCAAACTTATGTATGACCAGCTTTGCCTCGGAAAATCAAAAACAATGATTACCGATCTTATGGGTGAAAAGGCAGGCATTAAGGATAGAGCAACTCTCCTTGATTCTATCGCGGTTCTTGAGGGTGAGGACGGTGAAGCATTCTTAAGAAAGCTTATTGTTTCCTTCTTTGAAGCAGCAAACAACGACGATGAATGTGCACTTGCAGTTATTGAGGAAATGGCTCAGCGCGGTGCGGATTATATCTGCGGTCACATCAATGCAATGACATTTGATTGCGACGTTATTAACGTTGTGCTTTCAGGCTCGGTTCATACAAAGCTTCCCTCACACAAGTACACAGACAGAATGGCTGAGCTTGTTGCTGAAAAAACAGGCAGAAAGTTCAATTTCATCAAACTTCAGTGCGCACCCGTTACAGGCTGTGTGAACTGGCTTCTTGAAGACTGATAAATTATTTTCGTTGAAAGGATTGATATAAATGAAAGAAATTAACGTAACCGTCATCGGTTCAGGCAGTACATATTGTCCCGAGCTTATTTACGGCTTTATTGAGGCAAAGGACTCTCTTAAACTCAAGAGAGTTGCATTTATGGATATCGATGACAGAAAGCGCGAAATCGTAGGCGGTCTTTGTGAGCGTATGCTCAAGAGTGCGGGTATTGATTGCGAGATTGTTATGACAGACGATCTTGACCTTGCATTGCAGGGCGCAGACTTCGTTGTTACACAGATTCGTGTAGGTAAGCTTCCTTGTCGTCACATTGACGAATCAATTCCTCTTAAGCACGACCTTATCGGACAGGAGACAACAGGTATCGGTGGCTTCTTCAAGGCTCTTCGTACAATCCCTGTAATGGCTCACATTGCAGAGCGTATTGAAGCAATCTGCCCCGATGCATGGCTCATCAACTTTACCAATCCCTCAGGTATCATCTCTGAGTTCCTTATTAACCACACTAACGTTAAGACAATGGGTCTTTGCAATGTGCCCATCGCTATGATTGACGATGTTAAGGCTGCTGTTGGTGAGGATGCGAAGATTACATACCTTGGTCTTAACCATCTCAGCTGGATTACATCGGTTAAGGTTAACGGCGAA
>JAZNLJ010000127.1:0-20706 GCA_045579005.1 Acutalibacteraceae bacterium
AAATCCGTCAGGATTTATATCGAGTGGCATAGCCACCTACGCTACCACTTTATTCACAACAGCCTGATAGTCTTCAACACTGATTTCATCATCAAGATTATTATCGGCTGCCAAGGCATAAGCACCGTCGAGATTTTTCTGACCGTTTGATGCAAGAGCAACCTGAGCCGCATCAAGTGCATCACACACGCTGTCTCCGTTAACATCACCATCGACAACAAGAATGAATTCACCAATATATTTATTCCCATCAAAAACGGTTATTTTTGTTCCTGTGCCAAACAGCTCTGTATCACCATAAATATAGCTTGCTTCAGCAACAGCAATTGCACTTTCGGACAAATTCAAAATATCTGTAACATCCTTACCAAGACACACATTTGTTTTGATAATAAAATTATCATAATCAACGTATGTGTCAATTGTATCCTGAATGGGTTTTTCCGACTCATCTGTTGTATTAAGAATGTACTTAATATTGTTATTAACAGCATATTGATGAGCTACACTTCCGCTTGAACAATAAATCGTTCCGTCAAATCCGTAAAAAGCCTGTGAACCGATAGCAATAACACTATCAGGAATCACAACCCTCTCCAAGGATGTGCAATTCATAAATGCAAGCGAGCCGATTGATGTTATGCCGTCCTCAATAACCACCGACTTAATCAAGGTGTTACCCTTGAAGCAGCCGTTGGAAATTGTGTTAACCGAGCCATCCATATAAGTAGCCGGTACAACAACGTCAGCCAAAGGGCCGATATATGAAAGCAGCTTGAAATCACCCGAAGTGTTTACTGTTACACTATAATTACAATAAATACAGCCTTCGGTATAAGGCATTTCAGTTTTTGCTTCTTCACAATTACTGCAGGTGTATGATATTGTGTGAGGATGGGTGTCCACTTTGCCAAAAACAACGAAACTATGACCTGTTGCCACAATAACAGTTATATCAGCCCTGTCACCGCACAAGCTACAATGATGTGATTTTTCTCCATTTTCAGTACAAGTCTCCGGTACATCAATTATCCATTGCTCCGAAAAGTCATGACCTGATGAGAATATTGTTTCAGAAATGATATCACCGCATATTTCACAGGTTTTACTTTTATAACCATCCTCTGTGCATGTTGCCTCAACTACGGTCCATTCATCGGGATAATCGTGACCGGAAGCAGGCAATGTCTCCGAAATTATATCACCACAGTTACCGCAGATTTTACTCTTGCGTCCGTCCTCTGTGCAGGTCGAATCAACAACAGTCCATTCGTCAGGATAATCGTGACCGAATGCAGGTAATTCTTCCTTTATAATATTACCGCAGGTGCCACAGGTTTTGGTTTTGATGCCATCTTCGGTACAAGTAGCATCAGTACCCGACCACTCATCGGGATAATCGTGTCCTGTTGCAGGAAGCGTTTCAATAATCCTTTCCTCACAGGCAGAGCACTCAGCGCTTTTGTAACCGTCAGCAGTACAGGTTGGCTCAACATCAATCACCCAATCGGATGAAAATCTGTGTCCCGTTGCAGGTACAACCTCAGATTCTATATATAAGCCACAAACATTACACTTGGTTTCTCTTAAACCGTCGGTAGTACAGGTAACCTCTTTTAAAACAGCATATTCATAGCTATGGTCAGTAGCATTATAGTGAACAAATGCTGATGTAAGCTTTGTGTTACCGGATTTAATCGATATACTGCCCCAACCGGCTTCCTGACCGCTGTAAAAAATATATTTAAGATTATTACAGGACGCAAATGCAGAAGCACCGATAGATGTAACAGTAGCAGGAACAGCAATTTCATCAAGGCTTGAGCAGCCCGAGAAGGTGTAAGTACCTACAGATGTAACACCGCCGGGAATTACAATCCGTTTAATGCTTGAACAATTATAAAATAATGAGTTACTCAAGGCATTTATTCCGCAACCGATTTTAACATCCCTAAGCTTTGTACAGCCAGAAAAAGCACCGTTTCCTACGGTTTCAACGCTATCCGGAATTGTTACCTCGGTAAGCGCCTTACAACCGTAAAATACCGTATTACCAATTGTTTTTAAGCCTTCGGGAAATACAATTGATTCCAAATTAAAACAGTTATAAAAGGCATAATCACCGATACTTTTCAGACAGGATGACATTGTTACGCTTTGCAAGCCGCTACAGCCAAAAAAGGCGTATGACCCAATCTCAGTAACACTATCGGGTATAACAACAGAGGTTACAGTCGTACAGCCTCTGAATGCATCACCGTTGATACCGATAACAGGCAAGTTATCATACTCAGCAGGAATAACAACCTGAGTATAAGAACCTAAATACTTATTGATAACAGCATAATTATCATACAATATAATATCAAAAACAGAATTAAAGCCACAAACGGTACAAACATCACTAACCATTGTATGACCCAAAGCCTGAATCTTTGTTCCGTCCTTGATGTCACCACATTTATTGCATTGGTGGTATTTATGGCCGTCCTCAGTACAGGTTGGTTCAATCTCAATTATCCACTCCTCAGAATAATCGTGTCCTGTAGCAGGAACAGCAATAATATCTGCTTTATCATCGCAATTGATACAATGACGTGATTTTGAACCGTCTGCCGTGCAGGTTGGTGAAACATCAATAGTCCATTCATCCTCGTAAATGTGACCGACCGTTGGTATTTCCTCGGTTAATTTTTCAGTACAATTTAAACATTCTTTAACCTGTGTACCCGGCTCAAAGCAGGTAGGCTCAACGTCAACGGTCCACTCATCGCGGTATATATGACCTACTGCAACAATAACAGTTTCATCAATTTTTTCTTCACAATAAAGACAATGGCGTGATTTCAAGCCGTCTGTTGTGCAGGTTTGCTTCACGTCAATTGTGAATCCACCAGAAAACTCATGCCCGTAGGCAGGAATACTACGATACAGATATTCACCACATTGTTTACAGAGTATTTTTTCTCTGCCCGGCTCTGTACATGTTGGCTCAATATCCTCAATCCACGCAGTATTAGTTGAATGTCCCAATGCAGGAATAACCTGAGTTTCCATTCCCTGACCGCAACCAGTGCAAACACGGTATTTCAAGCCATCCTCAGTACATGTGGCATTGTAATCAATAAGCCATGTGCCTGAATAGGTGTGAGAAGAAACCGCGGGAATTACGGTTATATCAGTCTTATCATCGCAAACGATACAGTGGCGTGATTTTGAGCCCTCAACACCGCAGGCAGGCTGTACGTCTATTGTCCATTCAGTTGAATAGTTGTGCCCCGTAGCAGGGATGACGGTACTTTCCGTTTTATGACCGCAAGCAGTACACTCGTTTGCCTCATAACCATCCTTTGTGCAGGTAGGCTCAACGGTAGTATATGAATAACTGTGACCTGTGGCAGAAATTATTTCCTTAATATTGGTATAATCACAGTCATAGCATTTAAACATCTTGTAGCCGTCCTGAGTACAGGTAGGCTTAACGGTTACTGTTTCGCCTGTGTGGGGTTCCGTTAAAACTGTTGTAAAAGAATAACTGCAATACTCACACTTTTTGGTTTCATAACCGGGCTTTGCACACGTTGCACTTACTCTTTCGATTATATTATAAGTGTGGTTATTTTTACTAAAGTGAATTACAGCGTTAAATAAACTTTCATTTGAAGACCCTATACTTATTGAATTCCAGTTAGTGTTTGAATCTTCATAAAAAACATACAATAAACCGTTGCAGTTCAAAAATGCCTCATTGCCTATACTTTTTACAGCTGACGGAATAACAATAGACGTAATACTTCTGCAATCTGAAAAAGCACCATCGTTTATGTTTATTAAGCTCGATGGCAGAGTGATTGATTCAAGATTTGTGCATCCGGCAAAGGCATAGGCACCTAATGTATCAAAGCTGTTATCAAATTTAACACTTTTAATACCCGTGCAATTACGGAAAGCCGATTCACCTAAATATTTTATATTATACTGACGGTAAAAATCGAGATCTCCCAGGCTTTTACAATTGTAAAATGCGTAATCACCCACATACCTCAAAGCTGTACTTATCCACGTTATCTCAGAAAGGCTTACACAGTTATAAAAGGCATAATCTGATATCTCGCGTAATAACGGAGTTTGTACGGATGTAAGCGCAGTACAATCTGCAAATGCACGTTCTCCTACTGCTGTTACATAGGGCATATCTACATTTTCAAGTTTTTTGCACCCCTCAAATGCAGATGCACCCACAGTATGCTCACTGTTAGTGCTTACGGTGGTAAGCTTTGTATTATAAAAAGCCCTTGCGCCGATTTCTGACAAATAACCATAATTAAAGAATGTAATGCCCGAATTTTCGAAAGCGCCGTCACCAATTGCTGCAAGCTTTGGTGCAGATACCTCCGTCATAACACTACAGCCGTAAAAGGCTTCATTCCCGATTATTGTAACCAATGGAAGTGAAACGGTTTTAAGTGAAGTACAGCCGTAAAATGCCCTTTCCCCGACTATCTCCAATCCATTTAAGGTTAGGGTTGTCAGACTTGTGCAATTAAGGAATAATCCATCATGAAGCTGTTTTAGAGAGCTGAGATTTACAGTTGTCAACGTACTACAATCCGCAAAGCTGGAGTTAATTTCCGTAACCGAGCGCAAATCAAGGCTTCGAAGCTTTTCACACCCCTCAAAAAAGCCCTCGGAAACAGTTGTAACAGATGGAGCGATAATTGTATCAAGGCTTGAACAGCCTGTAAACGCACCTACACCGATAGTCGTAACAGAGGGTGCGTTAATCGTTTCAAGGCTGGAACAATTAGCGAATGCACCGCTCTCTATTGATGTTATTGAATCACCAAGGGTAATCGAGGAAATATTCTCATTACCGCTGAAGGCATTTGCACTGACTGCATTAACAACCCTGCCGTTACAAATACCGGGCACAGAAACAACCGCATCGGTACCTGTATATCCGATTAAAACACCATTTTCATCAACCTCATAAAGTGATGAATCCGACGAGCTTTTAGTATATTTCACCGAAACCTCATCGCTGTTCTGATAGCCTGCGCATATACAATAGGCACTGATTGTCGTGGTTTCATCAATAGTTATAGGTCCCTCATAAGACAACCATGTTTTATTTGCCATATCAGATGTACGGTAAAGAATTTCCGCATTAGCAAGCTGACAGGAAATTTCTACTGTTGCATAACCTGCAAAATCAACTGAAGCAGGTGTAAACACAGGCTTTGAACACACCTTCTCACTTTGAACAAGTGTGCCGGGGCAAACATATCTGATATTATGAGAGCCGCCACCGCGAGTTGTGCTGGCATATAATGTATCAAACACCTCGTCAGGTGTAAGGGTGTTATCCTTGGCAAGCAGATATGATGCCGCCGCTGCAATAAACGGAGCCGCCATTGATGTGCCGGACATCACCTTATATGTATTATTAAGGTGCGAGCTGAGAATATTAACACCGGGAGCAGACAAATCCTTGGTTGAGCCCCAGTTGGAGGTGCTTGCCTTGTATTTTGTTGTGTCAATTGAAACAACGCTTATTACCTCAGGAAAGCTTGATGGAGTATATATTGTGGTGCCTATATTTTCATTACTGTTACCTGCAGCCGCAATAACTGTAATTCCCTCGTTGTAAGCCTCGGTAATAACCTCGCGTAGTATCTCGCTGTCACCCTTCTTGCTGAGGCTAAGGTTAATAATATCAACGTTATCCTCAATAGCTGCCTGAATACCGAGATAAACCTGTGTATCTGTGCCCGCACCCGCATTATTGAGAACCTTGTAGGGCTTTATTGTAACATTAGATTTGGTGTTTGCAACAATTATACCTGCAACGTGGGTACCGTGACCGCGTGTATCATAACAGCTTTCATTATTGATACTGTCAAAGCCTGTTGGTACTACCCTTCCCACAAGCATTTCGTGGTCATTAGCAACACCTGAATCGATAACCGCAACAGTAACCTTACCTGATGCCATATTACGTTTTGCATTAGAGTAGCCGAAGAAATCCGATTGATACTGAGTAGGATAATTAACGGCTGACTCCGTGAAATATTCATCAGTTATTTCGCTTTCGTGTAAAATCCCATCCTCCTGAACGTACTCAACACAATCAAGAGATGAATAGTATTCGTATGCTGAAAGGCAATCATCATAATCGTCAAATTGCAGAATATGCAAATCGTCGTATCCGTTAACATAACCGACTGCATCAAGGGTATCAATAGCGTGTTCTGATTTAACAATCAGTCTGTTTGTGCTCCCGTCATCCGAGGATGCAGTAACGGACGTATCATAACTACCGTATTTTAATTCGGAACAATCCGATATTTCACAATCTATTGAATTGTCATATTCATTGATAAGCTCCGATATGTCCGTTGCGAAAGTATCAAAATCAACTTCTTCAACTATTGATTCTTTATTATGAATATCAAAAATATTATCATTACCATATGCTGAAACAGATAAAATATTTGAACATATTACTGTAACAGATAATAAAAATGACATAATTTTTTTCATACCAACACCTCTATACGGAGTATATCAAATCAATGTTGTAGTATTATCACAACTTTATTAACAAATTATTAATAAAATAATTAAGTCTGCACATTTAATGCAGACTTAATTGTATATATTAATTTTTTATACGATCAATTACTCCAAAAACAACAAACTTAATAAGTGATGCAATAATGATACCACCGCCGATTGCGGCACCCACCTCTGCAGTAATAAGTAATTGTTGTGCCGCCTCACGATAGTTTTCATTAAGGAGGTTGCTCATACTGTAATAAAGTGAACCACCGGGCACAAGGGCAATACAAGCAGGCAAAAGGAATACCGTTGTAGGTGCTTTGCAAATTCTTGCAATTATTTCTGCACCGAAAGCACAGGCAAAGGAAGCAATTAAATTGGGAACAAACACGTTATCAGGGAAAACTGCCGTAAAAATGAAGTAAAATATACAGGCAATTGCACCGTCAAGGGTTGCATAAGCCCAGTGACGTGGCTTGAGTCTGAAAAGAAGTGCAAAACCGAAGGTTGCAACTATACCTGATATTATTTTCAAAAGTACAGGGTTCAATTAAACACACCCCCGAACGCAAGAATAGCAATAATAAAGCCAAAAGCAACCATTACAGCCGTCAGAATAGCCTGAGTAAACTGAATAATACCCGAAACCGTATCACCGAAAAGAAGGTCTCTCACGGCATTACCAAAGGCAAGACCCGGAATAAGAAGCATAATAGTGCCAATCATAACCATATCAATGTTGTTTCCGATTCCAAGTTTAACTATAATCAGAGCAGAAAGTGCACCTATAAATGAAACTGCAACAGTATATAGCATTTTATTGCCAATCTTGATTTTGTGCAGATTAAGTGCAGAAACAACAAGTCCTGCAATAGCCGCGGCAACACCATCGAGTAATGTTCCGCCAAAGAAAATAGCAAATCCACCGGCGGCAAGCATGCCTGCCAATAAGGAAAGATATCTATTAAAGGGCTTGGTTGTGGTAGCGTTTTCAATAAGGCTATCAACCTCGTCAAGATTAATTGCCCCCGAACAGATTTTACGTGATATATCGTTAAGCATATCAAGTCTGTACATATTATTTGCCGTGTTATACACACGTCTTATCTGTGATGCGGTTGTGCCGTCTGCCATCCTGACGCCTGCCATAACAAGTGAGGGTAATGCAAAAACATCAGTATGTACAGCACCGTATGCAGTACAGATTCTGTTTACAGTATCCTCAATTCTATGAGGCTCACCACCGCAACGCAAAATATTCTCACCAATATCAAGAGCCTTACAAAGAATGTAATCAGCAGTATATAATGATGTGTCAATATTCTCTAATTTTGAAGCAGGGCTAATAGCCTTTTTCTTTTTCACCGCTTACATCCTTTCATTTATTTTCGTGAGTCAATATAATCCTGCAGGATAGTTACAGCCGCAACTGCATCAACAACTGCCTTACGCTTTTTTCCTCGCACATTGTTATCACTTAATATTCTGTGGGCGGAAACAGTTGTAAGACGCTCATCCCAAAACACAACAGGAATTTCAGTCTTATTGCGAATAATTTCACCAAGCTCTTCACAAGCCTCTGCCCGAAAGCCCTTGGAACCATCCATATTTTTCGGTAAACCAACAACAATCTGCTCAGCTTTTTTTTCTTGTGCGATTATAAGTATCTTATCCGCAAGCGTTTCTGCATTCCACTCCGTGAGAACACAAACAGGTGATGCCAACATCTCAAACTTATCACAAACAGCAATTCCTGTTCGCTTATCTCCGTAATCAACAGATAATACAATCATAAATACTCCTCAAAAAATGGCTGATAGATTAAACTATCAGCCATAGGTTGTGTAAAAATTACCATTTGCCTCGAATCATACGCTCTGCCTGTTCCGCTATCCCCGCACCACTATCGGTTGCAGGTTCTTGTGGCTCAACAGGAGCAGGCGCTTGTGTTTCAGGAGCCTGTGATGGTTCGGGCGGTGCCTGAGTAACGGGATCAGTCACAATAATAGTAGGTGCTTGTGTCTGTGCCTGTGTAGGCAATGGTTTTGCTGAGGTAGTATCAGGACGAGTAGGCTTGTTATTACCTCCTGAAGCAGCCGTAGTCTTATTATTATCAACCTTATCAGTTGTGGTCTTTGAAGTAGTAGTCTTAACGTTAGGAATAACAGAAGGAATACCCTGACCTATACCATTGATAATCGAACAGCTCTTGCATCTGTTCGGAACATTGGACGATTTATAATAGCCCGTTGCTTTGGGACAACCACCGTTTGCAATATCGCCTGATATTGTACAGTAGCTACGTGCTACAACACCATTTGCTGAGGGGAACTCGAGATCATCAAGATCCTCGTGAACATCATCCATAATTTCCTTAAAGATTCGGCCTGCGGGGTTACCTGATACATTAGTAATACGTCTCGGTTGGTCATAACCATACCAGACAGCAGCAACATAATAAGGTGTACCAGCAACAAACCAACGGTCCTTATCATCAGATGTAGTACCTGTTTTTGCAAATGTTTCGAATCCTCTTACGCCATACGCAGAACCTGTACCACCACCACGTGTAACCGTTTTAAGAAGGTTTCTCATAACACCGGCTGAGCTTTCACTGATAACCTGATCACCTGAATCATCACCTGATTTAAGCAATACCTCTGTGCCGTCATTATTAGTAACTTTATAATATGCATACGGTCTGAAATAATAACCGTTATTACCGAAAATAGAGAATGCAGCAGCCATTTCAAGAGTAGTAACACCCTCACTACAACCACCAACGGCAATTGTTGAATAGTTGGCATCATAATACTTGCTGTCCTCATCCTCAACGAATGTTGTGAATCTTAAATCGTCAACAAGGAAGCTGAAGCAGTTCTCAAGACCCATCTTACGGGCAATCTGAGCAGGAACTGTATTGAGTGAAACCTGCAAAGCATGCTGAACAGTAACAAATGAATTCGGAGAACCGGCGTTACCACCATAGTTTGTAGGCCAACGTGATGAGCCCATTTTAATACCATAGTTCTGTACCTTGGTTGACCAGGTAATAACATCCTGATCAACAGCAGGAGCGTAAACTGATATTGGTTTTATTGAAGAACCGGGCTGACGCGCAGATTGTGATGCTCTGTTAAGTCCACGGAATGGACCTTTTTCACCGGCACCACCAACCATAGCAACAACTCTGCCGTTATAATCCATAATTGTGATAGCAGACTGAACCGCGGGGCGCTCTTCTGTATCTTCTTCGTTAGGAAATACCGTTCTGTTTTCATAAACATACTCAGCCTTGTCCTGTACACTCAGGTCAACAGCAGAATAAATACGCAAACCACCAAAGAAAACCTTTTTCCATGCTTCGTTATATGTTAAATCATATTCAAGCATAAGGTCCTCGATAACGTTATCAATAACGAAATCAACATAGTATGAAGATTCAATCTCTTCCTTGGATTTTTCAATCTCTTCAATTTCTTCATCAGAATATTGCTTATCTTCATCAAGCTGTTCGTTATCGGTTTTATCAATCTTATCGCCGGTATACTCTTCACTATTTGTGAAAATCAACTTAAAGTTTTTTGCCTCATCATACTCAGCCTGGGTAAGACTACCCTGTTCAAACATACATCTGAGAGCATATTGCTGACGCTCTGCATTGGCTTCAGGATGAGCTAAGGGATCAAGTGCACCGGGAGCCTGAGTAATTGAAGCAATAGTTGCACACTCTGCAGCATTAAGGTCCTTAACCTCTTTGCCGAAGTAATATTCAGCCGCAGTTTTAACACCATAGCAGCCATTACCAAGGTAGGCAGTATTAAGATAAAACTCCATAATAGTTTTCTTATGATAGTTCTGTTCAAGATTAAGTGCATTAAGAATCTCAAAGAATTTACGTGAAACGGTACGACCGTTTTCACCTGTAAGGTTCTTAATAAGCTGCTGAGTAATTGTTGAACCACCCTGCTCAAAGCCCGATTTAACAACACCAAGAATTGTACGTGTCCAGTCAACACCCTGATGCTCATAGAAACGCTTGTCCTCAAGGTCACGGAAAGCGTCAATCATTGTATCGGGAATGTCCTCATAGTCAATCCACACACGATTTTCAGCACCATGAAGTCGCAGGAGCTCAATAAGCTGCTTGTTTTCATCGTAAGCATAGATAATACTTGTCTGAGCCTGGTTAGCTTTGTATTCATCCAGGTCCATAGCATTTTCTTCGTTAGCGATATAATCAACAGCGTAATTGTAAACATAAGAACACGCAACCGTACCACAAACACCAACAATAGCTGTGATTGTAAAGATAGTTCCGAAAATAAATCTCAGTATCGGATGCTCCTTGCGCTGTTTTTTGGTGCGAGATTTATCAGCACCGGCACTTTTTCTTGCCATAAAAGAAAAACGCCTCCCTTAAATAATACTCATAAAATGAAAAATCAACTATTTTAACCTAATTATTATATCACACATTTTCACAAATGTTTATACTTTTTTAAAAATTTTTAATTATTTTTAAGAATATTTCCGGAATTATAAAACACAAAAACCGAAAATCATAGGCTTACGGCATATTTTCAACAACAGCCTCTGCCACAGCAAGGTCGAAGGGAGTTGTGATTTTAATGTTACAATCAAGACCTTCGACAAGTTTAATCCGGTATCCGCGATCGGCAAATATAGATGCAACATCCGTGTAATCCTCGAGCTCTTTTTCAGATAAAGAATTCATCAGGCTGTCAAGCTCCTTAAGATGGAAGGACTGGGGTGTCTGAACCCTGTATAGCTCAGCCCTCTTCAGGTGCTCTGTAAAGAACTCCCCCGTACTGCTTCTGAGAATAGAATCAAAAACAGGCATAACAGTATTACAAGCACCATATTCCATCACAGCATCGATATTGTCCTTGATAACACGTGCATCAAAGAAGGGCCTGACAGCATCATGAGTAAGAACAACATCACTATCGCTGATATTATAATTATCAGATAAAAACCTGCAACCATTTTTAACGGAACTGTTTCTGTTTTTTCCGCCCGGTATAACGCTTATGTGTTCAAGTGACATACCATATTCAAGTAAGGTAGCCTTAGTATATTCAACCCAATCAACCGGGCAACAGATAACACCGGCTCTGAAAGAACCGAAATCCTCAAAATTCCTGACAGCTCTTATAAGTATAGGTTCATCCTTAACCTTAAGAAATTGTTTGGGAAGCTCCGGTGAGTTCATTCTTGAACCTACCCCACCCGCAAGTATCATATAATACAAATTCAAAATTAATCATCCTTTTTACTCTTAACTTTAAACCCTTCCGTGCTTTCTTTCTTGAAAAGAATTTTAATTGTCATAAGAATAAGTTTAAAATCAAGCGCAAGCGAATAATTCTGTATATACATAAGATCCATTTTAAGCTTATTATATGCAGACGTGTTATATTTACCGAAGACCTGAGCATAACCTGTAAGACCGCCTTTAACCTTGTAACGGCAAACAAATTCAGGAATTTCTTCGGAATATTTCTCAACATGTTCAATTCGTTCAGGGCGAGGTCCCACAATAGACATATCGCCTTTTAAAATGTTAATTAATTGAGGTAATTCGTCAATTCGAAGACCTCTGATAACTTTACCAATCGGAGTTATTCTTTTATCGTTATCAACCGCAGGCTGAGGACCATCCTTTTCGGCATCAACAACCATACTTCTGAACTTAAGGATGTCGAAAGGCTTCAGATCCATTGTACAACGACGCTGTCTGTAAAAAACAGGACCACCATCATACATTCTGATGGCAATTGCAACAACAAGAAATACAGGTAAAGAAACAATAAGTGCAATTGCAGAAAGAACAACATCGAGAAATCTTTTCAATGCACGCTGTTCGACAGTAAGACCTGTTGAAGAACACTTCATAATCGGTGAATCAAAATAAGTGATATCAGATGCACTACGAACAATAACGTCAGATATCTTCGGGATAAGATAAATCGACTTATTCTGCTGATAGCAAAACTTCAGCAAATCATTTCTCAATCGTGCAGGAACATCACAGATGATAACGTTATCAAAGCGCTCAATTTTCCGGGTCAGCTTATCGTAACCCTCATCAACGTTAGCCGACTCACTTATAACATATCTGTCTTCCATCTGGCTCATTTTATAAACAATCTCTGTTGCAAGATGACTACCATAGATAATTATCATCTTTTCAGGCGGACTCATATAATGAACAATTGCAACAGCACAATAAGTCCACACAACCAATACCAGAACTTGTATAAGCATCGCAAAAAGCATACCGCTAATATTGGCAATAACCGCCTCAATAAGACAAATCTGCGCGTATGCAATGGCATTTGCAAAAATAAGCGAAATCAATTCATAGAAAATTATCTCACCACGTCTGAGCTCGTCAACACGATAAGCGCCGAGAATAAGGCTGGTAACAAGCATAACAGCAAAATAAACACCGATAATAAACAGCTTACCTTTACCAATGTAAGGATGCTCAAAATCCGGGTTATATGCAGTATCCCACACTAAAAAATAGATTAATGTGGATATAATACAAAATATTGAAATTGCCGATACTCGCACCGTTGTGCGATATTGTTCGATTTTTTTCATAATACCTCATTTCAGGACTTGCAAAGTAATGTGTGAAAGTGAATATATTCTAAAAGAAAGGAGTTTTTTATGAATATACTTTCTCTTTTGTCACAAATGCTTTACCTTATATTGCACGTAACCGATACAGATTCATTCCCGAAAGCCTTATCTAAAAAGGATGAAGACCAATACGTAGAAAAAATGATGCAGGGTGACGACAATGCCCGAAAAATGCTCATTGAACATAATCTCAGGCTGGTAGCCCACGTTGTAAAAAAATATTATACTGCCAACACAGAGCAGGATGATTTGATTTCAATAGGAACAATTGGACTTATAAAGGGTGTCAACAGCTTCAATCCGGACAAAGGGGTAAAACTTGCAACCTATTGCGCACGATGCATTGATAACGAAATATTAATGCATTTCAGGTCCGGAAAAAAATCTGCAAATGATATTTCATTTAATGACCCGATTGATACCGACAGTGAGGGCAACCCACTCACTCTTATGGATATCATAGCAATCGAAGATACCATTATAGACGATATAGACACCAAAAATAAATTAATCAGCCTTGTTGAAATAATCAAATCAATGCCTTATAACCGTGATAAGGAAATAATTGTCAAACGATACGGTCTTGATGGTAACGCACCAATGACACAACAAGAAATTGCGAAAACACTAAAAATATCTCGCTCCTATGTATCACGTATCGAGAAAAGAGTGTTAGAAGAAATGCGAGAAAAATTACGATAATTTTGTAATCGCACATTGGAACCTTAATGGCGCGCCTGAATCATCTGCAATGCAATGGATTGTTGTGTGCAGATGTGCATATTCCGCGTCCTCTGCATTCAATTTAATTCGTGCATCAAAAGAGACAGCACCCAGATTAACCCTGAGTCTTGATAATTTTTCATTAAAGCCATTAACGTCGTCAGGATGAATTCTTTCACGAAGGTTTTCAATGAACAAACCCTCCTGATTAAGTATAACCTCGCCAAGCACTTCAACTGCATTAGCACTTATTGCAAATTTTTTTTTGCGTACGTCATAGAACAACCATACAGTGTTACTCTTTATTATATCGTGATACACAATAACCGGATTAATCTCAGAAATAAAACTCTGTTTTTTAACGTCGTTATTCTTGGCTAGTGTACGCGTTTTAAAATCATCTATAAGAACTTTTCCGCCACTTATAGGGTCACCGCCATAAGAAAAACCACGAACACCGGCATTAAACATAAGTTTAACATCAGCTTTATCAACCTTGGTCGGAACAGCAACATCATCAACAAATTTATGAAGAACGTTTAAAGTTTCAACACAATATTGGAGATGGTTACCTGAGCCAACAGAGTGCTCAACATATTGAGATTTCATAACAAATCGATCAAAAACTCCGTGCGTGTGACATCCGTTATGTATATAACGATCACCAAGAAGATACAAACCGATTTTAAATCCAATGCCGTGAAGATATTCTGAAAAAGACTTTATTTTATTTATGTGAACCTCTTCAAGGATATCCTGTGGCAAAAGAATACATAACTCAATACCACTACAATCATTTTCATTGGTTGTGCTTGTAAGCTCTTGAATAAAGCCGGGTAAACCATCCGCAGTCAGTGTTGTGTAAACTGATATAGGCGGAATAATATTCCCCTCGCGCTTAAGACGAATTAAAGAATATATAAGAGCTTTAACAGAAAGAATACTCAGATTCTTTGAGTTAGGCGAATTCTTATTGATGTAGTAATAAGCTTCCGAAGTAAGACGACCTGAATCATCATACATTGTGTAAGGTACGTAATCATAACAAACAAGTTTTCCTGTTTGTGCATCCATAACGGGAATAAATTTGGGCTCATAGTCAGTATCTCGTCCGAATTTTTTACCCTCAAACTCATCAGCACCGAAATTTGCAAGTGTCTGCATGTTGTTGTTAAAGAATGAATATGAACCGGGACCGTTCATTTTGGCGGTCTTTGCAGCATACTCGGCAGCAATGGCAAGACTCTTGAAGTCGTTACCATCATTAGGATAACGTGATATACCAAGTGATGCGGTAAACACACCGCTTTCCTTTGCAGTTGTGTAAGGTTTTCTTAATAAATTGTGAAGATTTTCAATAAACAGAAGCACCTCAGCCTGATTGGTAATATCTTTAACGAACAAAAGGAATTTGTCGCTTGCAGCCTTACAAACTATCTTATCCTTTGCAGAAATACCTTTCAGCAGTGAAGCAAACTCTTTAATCAGAACATTACCGTATTCATATCCGAAAATGTTGTTGCACAAACTCATATTGTCAATATCAACATGAATAAGCAGAGCTTTTAAATTGGGGTAATGTTTTATATAAAGGTCAACATCACGCTCAAACTGTTTTTGAAGCGAAAGACCCGTGAGTGCATCGGTTGAGCCGAAGCCGCGCTTAATATCTCCGATGATTTCATCATCATCATAAACATTAAAGAAACCGTTTACTCCGATAAGGTTCTTATCATCGTCGGTAACGAAAACGATAACACCAACAACAAGAAACTCAACACCATCTTTAATTAGTCTGAACTCAACTCTTGTTTTACGTTTACCTTGTTTACAGAGCTCCTGGAACGTAGCAATATTGATTTTTTCAGCAAATCTTGCCGCATCTGCAGGGTGACACATCTTAACACACTGTGCAATAACCTCTGTAAAGTTCTTCGGAACGTATGGGAAGAGCCAGGTCCATATACCACGGAGCACCGAGAAATAGCCGTTCTTTATATCAGCTTCAAATATCATATCATGAGAGGAAAGAATACGCTCCTCACTTTCATTGACATTCAAAGAAATTTTAGTTGATTTATCAGAATTTACAGCCTTTTCGGTATTATACTCCAAACGTTCAAGTTCTTCGGGAGCAATCTCCTTTGCTTTAAATTCCCTTTCAATTTTTGCAAACTTATTCAGAACATTGTCAAACGCCTTGAGCATCTGTGGTGAAAACTCACCGCAACCACCACTCATAATCAAATCAACGGCATCCTGATGTGAAAGTGCGGTTTTATATGGTCTATGGCTTGTAAGAGCATCATAACAATCACATATTGCAACAATCTGCGCAGAAACAGGTGTTTCATCACCTTTTAGTCCTTCGGGATATCCTCTGCCGTCCCAGCGCTCATGGTGATAGTGACAAATCTCCTGACAATACTTGAAATATTCATTCTGGTCGCTGATTTCATCAAGCATATTCAAAAGATTATAACCACGTGTGGTATGGGTTTTCATAATTTCAAACTCATCAGGTGTAAGTCTGCCGGGTTTGAGCATAATAGCGTCAGGAATAGCAATCTTACCGATATCATGAACAGATGAAGCATAATAAATATACTCTGCCTGTTCCTTAGTAATGCCGTATTCAGGAAACAATTCCATAACTGATTCAGTAAGAGCCTTAGTAAACAGACGTATACGTTTGATGTGCTGTCCCGACCCAAGGTCACGACTCTCAATGGCGGCAACAAGAAGCTCAACAAGATCGTAGTTCATGGACTGCATCTTGGTATTCTGTTCCTTAAGCTTATTTGCCTGATTAAGAATTCGCTTGGTATGAATCTGTGTAAGGTTGTAAATCTGAAATTTAAGCTGACGAATTTCAGCAATGTTCATAAGCCTGCGATATGCAAGCTCATAATCAAAAGGATCGGGTAAAACATCGTAAGCAAATGAAGCAAAGCCTGATTTATCAAACTCATACATTGCATTAAACGATGTAAAGAGAATTGGGACCTCAGCAAAAAGACCGTCCTCAGATAATTTTGAAATTATCCAGACAGCTTCCTTATCCTGAGGCATTTCATCAATAACAAAGCAAATATTCTTGTTTGAATAGAAATCAGCGTTTTCCCAACTGTCTGATGAATAAGAGCAGACAGTAAGGTTTGTGTTGACATCAAGCATATCAATAAGCCTTGTATGATTTTCTTTGTGGTCGGTGAAAAAAACAACAGAACTGTTCTTCATATTGCCACCCCAATAATACATATTTAAACATGATAATATTACCACACAGAGCATCTAAAGTCAACTATACTATAATAATGTAATAAGTTTGTAAAGAGATTGTAAAAGATAAATTAAGACTACCCCGAAAAAGCAATAACGATTAATTTATTAACGATAAATTCTTAGGAGGTGTAAAATAATTTTCAAAAAACAATTCCGAAGAAGCACAAGAGCTATGGGAATGATGTTCATTGTGGGTAGCAATTATAAAGCGCAGAAAATACAACTGTAGCATAAGCGAAAAAAACAAAAAACCACTTCCGAAGAAGTGGCTTTTTATGGCAGGGGCACTAGGGCTCGAACCCAGGACACGTGGTTTTGGAGACCACTGCTCTACCAACTGAGCTATACCCCTATGTATGTGTAGTCTGTGCTCAAAACACTACTACATTATACATTAAAATTTATGTTTGTCAACAGTTTTTTGCTAAAAACTATATTTAAATTTGCACTTCATTCACGAGGCTTGCAAACATCAACCCAACTACAGTAGTTTGAGTATTTTTCAAGCTCATCTATAGTAAGTTCAATGGCAGAATTACCGCTGCCACAAGCAGGAAATACAGTTTCAAAGCGTTTAAGGGATTCGTCTAAATATACGGTAACACCATCATTCACCGCAAATGGACAAACACCACCAACTGCGTGGCCAATAAGCTCTGTCACGGTATCGGGTGATAGCATTTTTGCTTTCACACCGTAATAATCACGGTATTTTTTGTTATCAATCTTAACATCACCTGCTGTAACGATAAGAACAGGTTTATCGTTAACCATAAAGGACAATGTTTTTGCAATTCTACACCCTTCTGTACCAAGTGCCTGAGCAGCAAGCTCAACCGTCGCGCTTGATTCATCAAGTTCAAGTATTTTATCGGCAACCCCAAATTGACCAAAATATTCTTTAACTCTTTCAATAGACATAGTAACACCTCGTTTGCATTATATCACACAAAAAAACTTACCGCAACCTTGCATCAAAGTTGCGGTTATTCTTTGGCGGAGACGGTGGGATTCGAACCCACGAGCCCGGTTAAGGACTAACGCATTTCGAGTGCGCCCCGTTATGACCACTTCGATACGTCTCCATATATTATGCTTTGTTATTTTATCAAAGGCATCGCTTAATGTCAAGCAATTACTTTTATATTCTTAGCTTTATCTTGAAATGAAGCAATATAAATATTATAATGAAATCATAGCTACACCAAATTTCTGTAAAGGTAGTGATTTTATGTCAAAGAATTATGATATTCTTATTGTCGGTGCATCCACAACCGGATGTTGGTTTGCCGACAGAATGGCTGAAGAAGGCGCAAGAGTTCTTGTTATTGAAAAGAATCTGCCGGATGATGTATCTCGTGAATATGATATTTTTCATATGGGTGAGGGTGAAATGGAACGTTCCGGTCTTGTAATTCCCACAGAGGACAACCCTATCCGTGAATTCAGGTTTGAACGCTCGAATATGAGCTCACCTTATGCAACAGTTAAAATACCCGGTGGTTACTCCCCTGTTATCGGTATGCACAAGCACGATTACATAATGTTTATGGCAGACAAGGCAAAGAAACAAGGTGCACACTTTATATACGGTGCATCCTTTAAGGATTTTGTTTACAATAACAACAATAAAATCACAGGCGCTGTTTACACAACGGCAGACGGCGAGGAAACTGTTAATGTTAAGCTTGTTGCAGATTGCTCCGGTATTCCCTCTGCCGCAAGAACAAGGCTGCCCAACGACTCTGTTGTTGAAAATTTCCCGCTTACACCCAAGGATATTCTTTATGTTGTCCTTTATTATGTCACATATAAGGATAAATCAATTAACCCTTCTGATCTCAATGCGTTCTTTATGCAATATAAATCATGGTTTGCACCTGCAGGTGAAGGCTACGACGGTCTTATGGGTATCGGCTCATTTTATTCATACAATTCTGCCGAATATGTTTTTCACAACCACTTCAGAAAGAATGCAAAAGTGCCTGAATATGACTTGTTAAAAATCGAAAAAGGTATGACTCCCTACCACAGAAATCTTTTCTCCACAGTTGATGATAATTTCATTGCTATGGGCGACACTGCATTCCTCACAAAGCCAACCTGTGGCGAAGGTTGCACATCATCACTTGTTCACGGCGAAATTGCTGCCGAGGTTATCAGTAAGCTTCTTAAAGATAATAAACCGCTTACAAAAGAAAATATGTGGTCTATCAACACCCGTTATATGCGCTCACAGGGTAAAGAATTTGACTCAATGAGAGCACTTCTCAAGGGTGTTATCACCATCAGCTATGATGAAGCTGAATATATGTTTACCAACGATTTACTTTTCAGTGATAAAATACTCGGAAACATTGATAATGGTCTTGATTTAGGCATTAAAGATATTGCTCACATTATTGTCGGTATTATTAAAGGTGTTGCATCGGGCAAAATTAAAATAAAAACAATCAACAACCTTGTAACTGCTCTCGGCAACAGCGCTAAGGTTACAAAGCTTTATGATACCTATCCCGAAAAGTACGACGATTTTAATGAGTGGAAGCACAAAGCTGTAGCCCTTTGGTCACAAATCGGCAAGCTTGCAGATACCTGCGATGAAGAAATCATCAAAGCAGGCAAATAATGAATTAAATGGAGTGATATTATGTTACCCGTAGTATATTTTTCATCAGAAATTACATCCGAAAAGGTTCTTGATTTGTTCAAGTGCCTTAACACAGAGCTTAAGGGCAACGTTGCAATAAAAGTCCATTCAGGTGAAAAAGGCAATCAGAATTTCCTTAAACCCGATTTTTGGAAAGATGTTATTGATTATGTTGGCGGCACCGTTGTTGAATGCAACACTGCCTACGAAGGTGCTCGTAACACAACAGAGCGCCACAAAAAACTGATGGCAGATCACGGCTGGAGTGAGCATTACAAGGTTGATATTCTTGATGATGAGGGGCCTGACCTTGTTATAGACATACCCGACGGTAAGCGAATTAAGAAAAACTTTGTAGGTAAGAATATTGAGAATTATGACTCAATGCTTGTATTATCTCATTTCAAGGGTCATCCTATGGGAGGTTATGGCGGAGCACTCAAGCAGTTATCTATTGGTGTTGCATCATCCTACGGTAAAGCATATATTCACGGTGTTGGTGACCCTGACAAATTCTGGGAATCTGACCACGACCAATTTCTTGAATCAATGGCTGATGCGGCTCGCTCTGTTATCGACTACTTTAAAGGTAACATTCTTTATATCAATGTTATGAAAAATATGAGCGTTGACTGTGATTGTTGCGCCAAGGCAGAAGACCCTTGCATTGCAGATATAGGTATTCTTGCCTCAACCGACCCTGTTGCAATAGATAAGGCGTGTATTGACCTTGTTTATTCTTGTGATGATGAAGGCAAGGAGCACCTTATAGAGCGCATTGAGAGCCGTAACGGTATTCACACAATTGATGC
>JAZNLJ010000128.1:0-11005 GCA_045579005.1 Acutalibacteraceae bacterium
GTCAAGCACGGGCTTGTAAAAAATAAACTCTGCCACAACGAAAAACAATGCAAGAGCCGCCAGCACAAGACCTATAACGTTAAGGCCAAGTGTAAAGCATAGAACATTAAGCAAAAGGAGTGTTGCGCCAAGGGGTACCCATGCCATAAACGCCTTATCAGAGCACTTGAATTCCTGGCGAACTGCTGTATCACACCATTTTTCCAAATCTGCCAGCATATATTCCTGAGCCTTCTGTTCTGCCTCGCTACCAACGGGACGCGGTCCGAAATTCTTACACACATTCTTTATGCTCTTGATAGCATAGTTTGTGTATTCTCTGACTTTAATGTCATAGTTAGCAATGCTTTCGTTTGCTTTCATAAACATTCCTCTTTTTCGATTAATTTTTATTGATTATATAATAAATCCCGAACAATATCAAGATTTACAGCAAAGGTTTTAAATATTTGCCCGTGTATGATTTTATGCACTTGGCAATCTCCTCGGGAGTGCCCTCAGCAACAATCGTACCGCCACCGTTACCACCCTCAGGACCAAGGTCAATTATGTGATCGGCAGTCTTAATAACATCAAGATTATGTTCAATAACGATTACCGAGTTTTCGGCATCCACCAGCTTGTTTATAACCTCAAGGAGTTTTTTTACGTCTGCGGTGTGCAGACCTGTTGTGGGCTCATCAAGAATATAAATGGTCTTGCCCGTTGACCTTTTCGAAAGTTCAGTTGCAAGCTTAACTCGTTGAGCCTCACCACCCGAAAGAGTGGTTGCAGACTGACCGAGCGTGATATAACCAAGGCCAACATCGTATATGGTTTCAAGTTTCTTGCGGATTTTAGGAATATTGCCGAAGAAATCCATTGCTTCCTCTACGGTCATATTAAGCACATCACTTATGCTCTTACCCTTATATTTTACGTCAAGAGTTTCACGATTATAACGTGCACCGCGACACACCTCACAAGGTACGTAAACATCGGAAAGGAAGTTCATTTCGATTTTTATGATACCATCACCCTCACAGGATTCGCACCTGCCACCCTTTACGTTAAATGAGAATCTGCCTGCATCGTAGCCCTTGGCTTTTGCATCCTGAGTCTGTGCAAAAAGTGTACGGATATCGTTGAAAACTCCTGTATATGTGGCAGTATTTGAACGTGGTGTTCTGCCAATTGGCGACTGATCAATATCAATAACCTTATCAAGGTTTTCAATGCCGAGAATTTCATCGTGCTTGCCTGCAAACTTGCGGGCATTATTAAGCTCTGCCGCAAGCTTCTTGTAAAGAATCTCATTGATAAGCGAGGACTTACCCGAGCCGGAAACACCCGTTACGACAACAAGCTTGCCCAGAGGAATTTTCACATCAATATTCTTAAGATTATTCTGCCTTGCGCCCTTAATTTCAAGGATTTTGCCGTTACCCTCACGACGTTTTTCAGGCACTTCAATCTTCTTAGCACCTGACAGATACTGACCCGTAAGTGATTTTTTGCACTTTTTGATTTCATCAACAGTACCCGCGCACACGATTTCACCACCATGGACACCCGCACCGGGACCAACGTCAACAATGAAATCAGCCTCATTCATCGTGTCCTCGTCGTGTTCCACAACGATAAGTGTATTACCTAAATCACGCAGGTTTTTAAGAGATTGCAACAGTTTTTCGTTATCACGCTGATGAAGACCGATACTGGGCTCATCAAGAATATAAAGCACACCCATAAGAGATGAACCAATTTGCGTTGCAAGGCGTATGCGCTGACTTTCACCACCCGAAAGTGTACCTGAGGAGCGCGAAAGAGTAAGATAGTCAAGCCCAACGTTACATAAAAAACGGAGCCTTGATTTTATTTCTTTTACAATCTGCTTACCGATAATCTGCTCCTTTTCATTAAGAACGAGATTTTCAATAAACTCAAGTTCATCACCGATAGACATATCGGTGAATTCTTTTATGTTTTTACCGCCAATCGTCACGGCAAGAGGACCGGGCTTAAGGCGGGCACCCTTACAATCAGGACAGGGTGAGGTGGTCATATACTGTTCAATTTCGCGACGTGACCAATCACTTGTAGTTTCGCGGTAACGACGTTCAAGGTTGTTGATAACACCCTCAAAATCTGCCATGTAGGTACCGCTTCCATACTCATTCTGACGGACAATTCTGATACGTTCACCATTGGTACCGTAAAAAATCGCATTCTGACCTTCTTCGGGAATTTCATTGAAGGGCGTTTCAAGGCTGAAATTATATTTCTCAGCGAGGGCGCTGTAATACATACCCGCAATTGTACTGCCGTCGGTATTCCCCCAACCGCAACCCTTAATTGCACCCTCATTTATGGAGAGCTTGCGATTGGGCACAAGCAAATCCTCGGACACTCGCATAAACACGCTCAACCCTGAGCAAGTGGGACAAGCGCCAAAGGGGTTGTTGAAGGAGAACAGACGAGGCTCGAGCTCGTCCATACAGGAGCCATGCTCAGGACAGGCAAAATTCTGCGAAAAAACGATTTCCTCACCGTCAACAACATCAATGACAACTGTGCCGTCTGTGAGTGAAAATGCGGTTTCAATTGAGTCAGTAAGACGGGAGCCTATCCCCTCTTTCATAATAAGACGGTCAACTATTATTTCGATATTATGCTTGATATTCTTTTGTAATTTGATTTTTTCAGACAGATCGTAAACAATCCCATCAACACGGACTCTTGAAAAACCCGATTTTGATGCGTGTTCAAACTCCTTTTGGAACTCACCTTTTTTGCCCTTGGCAATGGGTGCCAACACCTGGAATTTTGTGCCTGCAGGCAAATCCAACACCTTGTCCACAACCTGATCGATAGACTGCATTTCAATCTCACGTCCGCATACAGGGCAGTGAGGCACACCGATTCGTGCGTAAAGAAGCCTTAGATAGTCATAGATTTCCGTAACGGTTCCCACCGTTGAACGAGGATTTTTGGAGGTTGTTTTCTGGTCGATGGATATAGCAGGAGAAAGACCGTCGATAGCATCGACATCCGGCTTTTCCATAATACCGAGAAACTGCCTTGCATAAGAAGAAAGGCTTTCCATATATCTGCGCTGACCTTCGGCATAAATTGTGTCAAAGGCAAGGGATGATTTTCCCGAGCCTGACAGACCTGTAAAAACAACAAGCTTGTCACGAGGGATTTCAACGCTGACATTTTTGAGATTGTGCTCACGGGCACCTTTTACAATGATATTCTTTTCCATAAAAACTTACTTTTCACCTTTTAACTTGTGTATCTTATCACGGAGATATGCGGCATGTTCAAATTCAAGAAGCTTGGCGGCGGCGCGCATTTCCTTGGATAATTTCTCAATAAGCTCACTTTTCTCTTTTGCAGAAAGTCGTTTCTTTGCCATACGCTCCTGCACGTTGTCCTTGGAGCTGATTTCAAGAATATCGCGAACATCCTTCTTGATAGTCTTCGGCACAATACCGTGCGCCTCGTTATACTTCATCTGCTTTTCTCGACGACGGTACGTTTCGTTAATAGCACGCTCCATTGAATTCGTTACTTCGTCGGCATACATAATAACCTGACCGTTAGAGTTACGTGCGGCTCTGCCGATTGTCTGTATAAGTGAAGTTTCACTACGCAGAAAGCCCTCCTTATCCGCATCGAGAATAGCAACAAGAGAGACCTCGGGAATATCAAGTCCCTCACGGAGAAGGTTGATGCCAACAAGTACATCGAACTCCTTAAGTCGCAAATCACGGATAAGCTCCATTCGTTCAATTGTATCAACATCGTAGTGCATATAACGAACTTTGATACCATAATTTGCAAGGTATTCCGTCAGATCCTCTGCCATTTTACGGGTAAGGGTTGTAACAAGCACACGTTCTTCGCGTTCCACCCTCATATTGATTTCGGAAATAAGGTCATCAATCTGCCCTTCGGTAGGTCTCACACTTACCTCAGGGTCAAGAAGTCCCGTAGGACGGATAACCTGCTCGGCAATCTGAGCACTCCTTGTTTTTTCAAGGTCACCGGGTGTAGCGCTCACAAATATTTTCTGATGAGTTTTACCGTAAAATTCATCAAACTTAAGGGGTCTGTTATCGAATGCTGATGGCAATCTGAACCCGAAGTTCACAAGGCTTTCCTTGCGTGAACGGTCACCACCGAACATTCCCCTGACCTGAGGAAGAGTTACGTGTGATTCATCCACAAAAAGAACAAAATCATCAGGAAAATAGTCAAGGAGTGTATAGGGTGCGCTCCCGGGCTCACGTCCCGACATAACGCGGGAGTAGTTCTCGATGCCCTTACAGAAGCCCGTTTCACGGAGCATTTCCATATCATAAAGGGTGCGCTGTTGAATACGTTGAGCTTCAAGGAGCTTACCCTCTGCAGTAAACTCCTCTACCCTGCTCTGCATTTCATTATAGATATTTTCAAGTGCTTTTTCCATTTTATCCTGTTCCACAACATAGTGTGATGCAGGGTAAATCGCCACATGTGAGCGTGTGCATTTCACCTCTCCTGTAAGGGAATGAATTTCGGAAATTCTATCAATTTCATCACCGAAAAACTCCACTCTGTATGCGGTTTCTGACGAGTAAACAGGAAAAATCTCAACAGTATCACCCTTTACCCTGAATTTATTTCGGGTAAAGCTGACATCGTTACGCTCGTACTGAATCTCAACAAGCTTTTTTATAAGCTCATCTCTGTCCTTCTGCATACCTGTACGAAGAGATATAACCATACTACGATAGTCAATAGGGTCACCCAGAGTGTATATGCAGGAAACAGAAGCCACAATTATAACATCACGACGTTCTGAAAGTGCCGAGGTTGCGGAGTGGCGGAGCTTGTCAATCTCGTCATTGACGGCACTATCCTTTTCGATATAAGTATCCGTTGAGGGAATATATGCTTCGGGCTGATAGTAGTCGTAATATGACACAAAATACTCAACCGCATTTTCGGGGAAGAACTCTTTGAACTCCGAGCAAAGCTGTGCCGCAAGAGTTTTATTATGAGCAAGTACAAGGGTGGGACGGTTAAGCTGTGCAATGACATTTGCCATAGTAAAGGTTTTACCTGAGCCTGTCACACCAAGGAGTGTCTGCTCCTGATAGCCCTTGTTCACACCGTCAACAAGCTGTGCAATAGCCTCAGGCTGGTCACCCGTGGGCTGATATTCAGAATGTAAAATAAACTTATCGGGCATAAGTCCACCCCTTCCGAATTTATTGACGTTATATTATACCACAATATAACGAAAGATGTAAATATCAAGCAACGTAAAATATCTATACTCTTACGGGTTATACTGTTCTATTTGTCAATAAATGCACACATATTTTTACTATATTATACAAATATTATTTTTACCTTAACTTCATCTTGATATAAGTATTTTGGTTATGATATATTTATTTCAAATATAATTTGTCAACGGAGTTGATTTTTGTGAGAACACCCAAAGAACATGTTTTGTACCATATGATGATACAGTTGCCCAAGTACATTGAAACAGACAGCGTTTCAATGAACAACTGGACAACCTACGACGGTAATTACCTCGGTGAGGGTAAGTATGAATACTTCCCCGAAACAGCGGAAGAAAAGGTACTTGGTGACCATTGGTTTGCACGCTATGACTGTGCACGAATTTTCAAAACAACCGTAATACTCCCCGAAAGCTTTAAGGGTAAAAAGGTTTACCTTAACCTTGACTTCGGCGGCGAGATTATGGTGCGCATAGACGGCAAAATTGCAAACTCTGTTTCCTCACGTGAGCACAGCGGTTGGGTTGCACGCGAAACCGTTGTTATCAATGATAAGTATTTAAAATATGGCGAGCCAATGGAAATCGAGCTTGAGGCGGTTGTTGACTCAGCAAGTTTCTGTAATGATGCCATGGCAGGTATAAAAGAGTGCGAATACAAAATGAAATTCGCAAGCCTTGCAACCATTGACGAGGTGTGCGAAAAGTTCTACCTTAACTGTGCGCTCACCTGGGATGCACTCCCCTACATAAAGGATTCATACATCCGCGAGGCGGTTTACAAGGTATTTGATGATTCACTCCATATGGTTGACTTTGATTTTGACGCTGACGAAGTTCGTCAGTCAATTTATGATGCTTGTGAATACTTTGATGCAGAATTAAGCAAAATCAAGCACACACCTCAGTTTGAGGTTATTATGGATGGTCACAGCCACCTTGACATTGCGTGGCTCTGGCGTGCACAGGAAACCGAGCGCAAAACCTCACGTACATTTGCAAACAACCTTGCACTTATGGACCATTACCCGGACTTTAAGTTCACACAGAGTCAGGCTATTGTTTACCATTGGATAAAAAACAACAATCCCGAGCTCTATGAGAGAATCAAAGAAAAGGTGCAAAACGGTCAATGGTACGTTGTTGGTAACACCTGGGTTGAGTGCGACACAAACGTTGCATCAGGTGAGAGTATGATTCGACAGCTCCTTTACGGTAAGGAGTTCTTTGAGAAGGAGTTTGGTGTATCATCTGATACATATTGGTTGCCTGACTGCTTCGGGTTCTCCCATGCATTACCTCAGATTATCAAAAAGAGCGGTATGAAGTACTTTATCACTTCAAAGCTCCGTAATCAGGATACAAACCGATTCCCACACACACTTTTCAAATGGAAGGGTCACGACGGCTCCGAGATCCTTGCGTTTAACCAGCGCACACATTATCAGGGCGATTATGACCCTGCATACCTTGTGGAATCCGCAGATGCAACTGACCTTAAGGGCACAATGAAAACCGCCTTCGGTATGTTCGGCTACGGTGACGGCGGTGGAGGAAGCACCTACCGTATGCTTGAAAATGCCAAAAGACTTGAGAATTTCCCCGGTCTGCCTAAGGCAAGAATGGGGCATCCCAACGAATTCTTTGCGGAGGCAGAGAAAATCCGTGACGAATTACCCGTTTACAACGACGAGCTTTATTACGAAAACCACCGCGGTACATACACAAGCCAGGGCTTTATTAAGAAGGGCAACCGTAAAAATGAGTTCAGACTCAGCCGTATCGAAATGGCAGGTACCTTTGGCAAGGGTTATGACAAAAAGCGACTTCACGATTTATGGCTTATGCTCCTGAAGAATCAGTTCCACGACATTCTCCCCGGCACCTCAATCCATGAGGCTATGGAGGATTGCCGTCCCGATTTTGCATACCTTGAAAAAGAAGGCAACGCAATGCTTACAGAGGGTCTTGAGGGTATTGCAAGCCGTGTTGATATTAAGACAGACGGTGTAATTGTATGGAATCTGCTTTCACACAGGGTAACAGGTCCCGTAAGAATCCACGGTATAAAAACTGTTGGTGAAAACTGCCGTACATTTACAAAGAACGGCAAGGAATACACAGAATTTATTGCAACAGACGTTCCCCCCATGGGCTACAAATTCTATCCCTTTGCAGAGGCAAAGTCTTGTGATTCACTCAAAATCGGCAACGGCATTATCGAAAACGAAATTCTTAAGGTTTCTTACGACGAGAACGGTATTCTTACATCAGTATTTGACAAGGAGAACAACCGCGAGACTCTCAACGGCAAGGGTAACGAAATTTCCGTATTCATTGACAAATGCGTACACGAAACTGCCTGGAACCTTGAGCAGAATTATGAAAAGAAGAAATGGACACTCACAAAGGCAGAGAGCGTCGATGTTGTTGAATGCAACTCTGTAAGAGCAGTACTCAAGGTTGTGAGAAAGTTCAACAAATCAACCATTACACAGAATATTATGCTCTATGCAGGCAGTCGTCAGCTTATGTTTGAAACACACGTTGACTGGCAGGAGCGCGACAAGGTTATGAAGGCCGCATTTGACGTTAACGTGCTTAACACAGAGGCAACCTTTGAGGCAGCTCACGGTGCTATCAAACGTCCTACACACCGCAACTCGCCCTTTGATGCGGCTCGCTTTGAGCAGTGCGCTCACAAGTGGGCAGACCTTTCCGAGGGTGACTACGGTGTAAGTATTCTCAACGATTGCAAGTATGGTTACGACATACTCGACAGCAGAATGAGAATTACGCTTCTCAGAGCACCCACCTGCCCCGACCCCAAGGGCGACCTTGGCGAGCACAAGTTCACGTACAGTTTTTATCCACACGCAGGCACCTGGCAGACAGGTGGCACCGTTCAGGAGGCTTTCCGACTTAACCTTCCCCTTTGTGCAACCGAAGTTACAAAGAATGAGGGCGAATTGCCCGAGGAATACAGCTTCATCAGCTGTGATAATGACGATATCGTTGTTGATGCAGTTAAGCAGGCACAGGATGGCAACGGCACAATTATCCGTGTTTATCAGAGCCGTCGTGTACGTGGCGAAAGAACATTGATAATCAATCTCCCTTTCACAAAGGTTTACGAATGTAACCTTATGGAGGAAGATAACAAGGAATATCCCTTTGATGGTAACAAAATCACCTTTAACGTAACACCCTTTGAGGTTAAAACCTTCAGATTGGAGTAAGCTATGAGCAACAAAGTTACAAATCCTTATGCACCCGGTACGGGCAACAGCATTTTATTCAGAATACCTGCACTCTACACTCTTAAAAGTGGCAGAATCCTTGCCTGCTCTGACATTCGTTACGGCAACGGAACAGACGACCCTGCCAACGTTGACGTTGCTGTGCGTTTTTCCGATGATAACGGCAAAACCTGGTCCGATGTGCGGTATGTAAATCATTTTGAGGATATGGTTGACTGCGACCACAATGTTGCAATTCCCACAAGTGCCTCTTTTGTGGACTCCGCCGTTGTCGAGTGTGAAGACAACGAGGTTTACCATATGTGCGATGCCTGTCCCGCTTATATGGGTCTGTGGAGTGCTGGTACATACGGCAAAGGCAACGGCTATATTGACGGCAAGCTTGTACTGTGTGACCTTACAAATCCCTTAAAGGCAGAAAGCACAAAGCTGGACAAGGAGCATTATCCCTACTATGTTGATGATTTCAATGCAGATGGTTACGCACCCGTGCTCAAATTCAGCGATAACACAAGCCATGAAAATTATTTTGTTGACAAAGCATATAATGTTTATAAAAAGAGTGAGACGGGTTATGCGCCTGTATTTGTAAAACAGATGGAAAAGGACGGCACCTTAAGTGACCGCGACATCATTGCAAACACCTTCTTCGCTTATTCCCCAATTAAGATGTACCCCACCTACTATCTGTGGATGAAAAAGAGCCTTGACGGTGGTGAGACCTGGAGTGACGGAAAAATACTGAATACTCAGGTAAATTCAAGAGGCTTTACAGGCTTTGCTCCCGGCAGGGGCTTTGTGATTGAAAAAGACGGCAAGAAGCGCGTACTTTTTGCGGTGTATGACAACAACGACCTTAAGGAATACACAAGCGTGATTTATACCGACGACGGTGGTGAAACCTGGCACCGCTCACAGAAGGCAAACAAGGTTGGCGCAACAGGTAAAAGCTCTGAGACACAGTTTGTTATGCTCAACAACAACGTATTACGTATGTACTCACGTAATACAATCGGCTATATCAGCTACTGTGATTCAACAGACTTTGGTGAAACCTGGGGTCCCTACACCGCAGATAAGGACTTAAAGTATTGCTCCAACTGTCAGTTCAGCGTTATAAATTACAGCAAGAAAATTGACGGCAAGGATGCAATAATCATATCCTACCCAACAGAGAAAATCCGTAAATGCGGTGCTATAAAAATCGGTCTTTACGGTGAGGACAATGTTGTAGAGTGGAAATACCGCAAGAATGTTACAACTGACCTTAAGCCGTTCACATTTGTTTACTCCTGCATTACCGAAACTGCAGAGGGCAGAATAATTGACCTTTACGAAAGCTACAAGGCAGAGCTTTCTACGGTGGATTACGACATTGAAGAGCTGATGGTTAAAGAAAAAAATCACCTGTCCTTCTTCAAAAGATTACATTCAAAATACCGTAATATTACGGAGAAATAAAAAGGAAAAAATTACCCTGAGAGCATCAGGGTATTTTTTTATGTTGACAAACTAAAAAATATGTGTTATCTTAAAACTGTGATATCCGTGATATCACAGTTGCACACAAAAGAGGTGATAAAATGATAATAATTGACCCTAGAAGCAGAACGCCTATTTTTGAACAGATTAAAGAGCAAATAATGAATCAGATTAACACAGGCGAACTGAAGCCCGATGATAAACTGCCCTCAATACGTCAGCTTGCATCTGACCTTGAATTGAACGTAAATACTGTCAAGCGTGCTTTTCAGGAGCTTGAAACCGAAATGGTTACCTACTCTGTCCCCGGCAAAGGTGTTTTTATCAGCGAGAATGCCGTTGCCAACGAAATTGTACGCAAGAGTGCAGAAGCAGAGCTTTTGAGAATTTTATCATCATCAAAGGCAAAGGGAATCCCCCTTGAAAGAATCAAAGAGCTTGCTGAAAATATTTATGAAACAGGTGAAAGCAATGATTGAAATTAAAAACGTTACAAAATCTTATGAAAAAACTGTTGCTATTGAAAACATAAATCTTACAATAAACGACTCGTCCGTTCTTGGTATTGCAGGCTTCAACGGGAGCGGTAAAACCACCCTGCTTAACATCTGTGCAGGCATCTACAAGCCCGACAGCGGTGAAGTACTCCTTGACGGTGCTGTTGCCTTTGACAACGACGTCGAACGCAAGCAGATGTTCTTCCTGGCAGATGAATTCTTCTTCCCCGCGGGCGCAACCGTAAAGAGTGCGGCAAGGTTCTATTCATCATACCACCCGAACTTCGACTTTGAGCTTCTTAAGAACATTTGCGATATTTTCGGATTAAAGGAAAAAGCCACTATCCGCAGTCTTTCAAAAGGTATGAAAAAACAGGCTTCACTTGCCATTGCATTTGCATCTAAACCCAAGTACCTGCTCATTGACGAAACCTTTGACGGACTTGACCCCCACAAAAAGGAACTTCTTAAAAACATACTTCTTG
>JAZNLJ010000129.1:0-3184 GCA_045579005.1 Acutalibacteraceae bacterium
AATATCCCTCAGTAGCCGTACCATATGGTGAGAGTGTAAATGTATGCATTTCTCCCTCTGTTTGAGGACAGGTGTAGACAGATGCAGCTCTGCCGCGGCTTATCCCTTCAATATAAACATCCCATGTTGCCGCACGCATTGTAAATTCTTTTTCAAGGTTTGTGCTGAAAAACGCAAAAGCAGTTGAAGCCATTATCGTAAGGCAGGATAATATTGCAATTGCTGACAATATAATTCTTGATTTAAATACACGGTCGGATATTTTTTCACCATTCGGGATTTTTATATATTTTTCATATAATTTTCTCACCCGGTTGCACCTCCTTTATATCATTCAGCAATCAAAAGGCACATAGTTAATGGGGCCCCGACAAAACCTGGTAAAGTGGTTTTGTTGGGGAGAGGAGGCACAGCGATGTGAATGATACCTGCCGCTTGCGGCGGGAGGAATGATACACAGCTTGTGCCGACGATATGCCTTTTGATTGCCGCCCAACTCTAAATTGAGTTGGGTGACAAAATACAAAACTAATTATTTAATCGTTGCCTTGTCAGCGTTCTGGTATACAAGCGTTGTAAGATTTGCTTGTGTAAGCGGAGCACCGTCTAAAGTACAGTTTTCAAATGTAACTGCAGCACGCGGATCCATTCTGTAACCTGCTTCGAATTCACAACCTACAAAAGTGGTCGGAGCATAAGGACGAAGGAATGCATATCCGTTTCCTGCACCGAAGTAACAATCAATAAATTCTGCCGTACCAAGTGTTCCTGCATAACTGGTCCAGCCCTTGAAAGTAGAATTCTTAGCAAGGAAATTCTGGTTTTTACCTTGATCACAGCTTATAGTATATGTAGTGCCGTCAATGATAACATTTTCAAGAACTACAGGCTCGCTGTGTGAACTGTTATGGTTAATAAATACACCGCGGAATGAGCCGGTAACCTTCAAGTTTTTGATTAAACCGCCTGTGGTGTTAATACCTGAATCCCAAGTGCCACCGGCACCTTTAATGTCAAGTGTGTTACCATTACCGTCGAGAGTTTGTCCGTTCTTAATATTTATACCGGTAGTACCATAGGCATTGCTCATATTAGCAGGGTCTATCTTTATGTTGTTCATAAGAGCAATTGCTTCGCCCGGAGCAGCACCTTCAATTGATTCAATCAACTCATCAGCTGTTGTTACATAATAATCAGCTACAAAAGCATCCTTGTCATAATCCTTGCCGAAGCTGTCTTCTTCGTATGTAAACTGTGTTGCAAGTACGTTGATGCCAAATTTGATTTCAGGAATTTCAGTGCCGTTATGGTTAGCTTCGTTGCCAACGGTTTCAGCCATATCAACCTTAACAAGAACATACTGAGTGCTGTCTACATAAAGAGACTGATCGGACTCCAGAACATTACCTGCTTTGAAAGCAACGGGAGAATCCCAAGCAATATTGTTTTCGCCTTGGAAGGCTTTTTCGAGTGTCTTTTCAGCGATATTCATACCAAAGACAGGATCAATGCCCGCATCTTCAATGGTAAGGGTGCTCACGGTAAGAATTTCGGAAAGAACGATATCCGCGCCGTCCTTCGTCTTACCTTTGGTCTCACTAACAATGTTCATATTGGCAGCATATTTCAGCGCCAAGGATCCATTGTTTTTGATTCTCAAAGCAACAACCTCGGTATGTCCCGGCTCCCAAAGTCCCTTTTGGAACAAGTCGGTTGCACCATCAAGGTCATTCCAGTCCGTACCATTAAGTGTGTACTGAACCTCAACATCCAGGTTACCGGATGTGATTACGTTGCTGCCGGTAGCAGCGCTGTCCGTAAACCACGCAAATGTGGTTCCGAGAAGCATTGCGAAGCAGAGAAGAAGTGAAATTACACTGCCGAGCAAAGCCCTCTTTGTTGATTTTCTATTCGTCATTTTGTCTTACCTCCTTATGTAATATTTTGTCAGACGAATATATATAAACAGCTCTTTGCTGTCTATAGCATTTCGGCAATCAAAAGGCACATAGTTAATGGGGCCCCGACAAAACCCGATAAAGCGGTTTTGTTGGGGAAAGGAGGCACAGCGATGTGAATGATACCTGCCGCTTGCGGCGGGAGGAATGATACACAGATTGTGCCGACGATATGCCTTTTGATTGCCGCCCACTCCCGAAAGGGGAGTGGGTGGCGTGGTTTAGTTTCTAATCAATAAAAAACAAAGTTTACTATATCATAGCCAACAAAATAATTAGCAACATTCGCTGATGTTATCTTAACACCATCTACAACTACATTGTGTATACATATCTGATTTGTGTAATTGTTGGGCATGTTGGTAATTTTCAATGTGTTGAAAGTACAATCCTCTAATATGATTGTATTTTCAGCGGTAAGATTCACATTCAAATCGCCTGTTACATTCTCGAAAGAAACTTGTGAATATACCTTATCAGCAGTTACAGTTCCATTGACAGCCTGATTAGAGAAAGAAACGATTTCGCCTGCCTTATATGTATCGCTTAAAATGATATCTTTAGCAGGATTGGGGAGTGCAGGCTGTGGGATTTCAGGGTATTCAGCATCTTTATCATAGTTGTTATCAAATGAATCCTTCTCGTTTTCCCAGTTATACTGCGTTGCAATGAAATTGATACCCAAATCGATAGAAGGTGCCAGTTCACCGGTCTGGTAATTTGCCTCATTACCTACAGTTGTAGGCATAAAGAGAACTGTTGTGCAATAGTATTCCTCAGCAGGTTCAAGCCAGTTCCAAGTATCAAGGCTAAGCCAGGTGGATTCATCATCCGGCGTTGCTACATCCATATTTGCAACATCTTTGAGAGGACCATGATATACGCTGGGTGCATAGGGCGGATTTAGTGCCACGTCTCTTTCATTATACAATACAAACTGATTTGCTGTAGCACCACAGACATAAGCCTCAATATAATCAGACAAGCTAAAGAGTTCGCCATCAACATTGATACCGGAAACCTCTTTTAAGATGTCAACGTGCATCTGGAACTGAAGAGAAAGTGTTCCCTTATTGACAAACTTAAAATAAACAACTTCGGTATAACCGGGTTCCCAAAGTGCGTCGGGATTGAATACGGGAGTATCTTTATCTACAACTTTCCAATTGCTATCAGGAATTTCACCATTGACAACATCATTGGGGGTTGCGTAAAGAACCTCAATA
>JAZNLJ010000130.1:0-6490 GCA_045579005.1 Acutalibacteraceae bacterium
AGCCTTTGAAATACTCACCCATGTTTTCAAGCACCATTCCGTCAATCTTTTCTACAATAAGCTCTGCGAAGTGCTGGCGCTTAAGGTGAACCCTTTCCTCAATGCCGTGTGTCAGAAACAGACATAGAAATATTATGGAAACAAGCACGAGTGCAGAGTTTATCTGGGACTCTGTAACAGGGAAGTCCTGCAGAGGCATAGGTATTGTAAAGAATATACGCGCACCCGTAATGGTGATACCCTCCGTCTGCGGTTTGGTGAGCACCTGTAAAACGATGCCTGTCGCAATGGGGAAAACCATCATAAGGATGTAGAACATATCTACAATTTTAAATTTTTTATCAATTGCCTTCAAAAGCATCACCTCTTTTTGTGAAGGTTAGTTATTTTTTATTGAATATAGGTCTCATCATAACAGCAATACGGGGGAATAAGAAGGGTATTACTACCGCAATGAGATTGAATATGGGAGCAACGTGGCCGATAATTGCCACAATGAACATAAAAAGCATCCTGAAGGATTGTGAAACCTTCATAACGGACTTTGCCTCTTTTTCGTCCTTGTCAACTGCTTTCTGAACACCGATTCCCATTACAAGAAAATTAACTATAGTGGCAGCATAGCCCAGAATATTGCCGAGCAAAACCGTGTAGTCCCATTTACCTGTAATGAGGAAAACAGATTGCATAATAAGGCTGAAAATCAGTGAAACAACACCGATATAAACGGTCTCATTAATAACAACGGGGTCGAGCTTTTTCATTGTTTTACCTTCTTATAATCAATATTGAATTATTATATCATAACAAACTGCTCTATACAATAATTATGAGTCATTTTTTTCGTTTTTGCAGCAGTTTTTTGTTAACAAAATACCGACTTGAAAAAAGATAGGGCCTCTTGCATATAAATACGAAAATAATGATTGATTTAATGAATAATTATGATATAATATGTAATTATAGGAAATTTATGAAATGGGGCGAGTTATGGATAATTTTTTTACAAATGCCTTCAATAATCTCAATGATGAGGGCAAAGAGAATTTCTATAAAACCATTTTTATGAACGATGATTCTGAATATGCCGCACAGCTTCGTGTGGAGTATTACAGAACAAAGTTCAAATCAATGGGTGAAAACGTAACCATAGGCAAGGGTGTTAATATCATCAATCCGCAGTACATAAGTGTGGGTAACGATGTTCAGATTTCTGACGGCTGCACACTTATTGCACGCGGCGAAAACGGTATTACACTTGGTGATAACGTAAGGCTTCAGCACAGGGTTTACCTTGATACTGAGCGTAGTACAGAGGGTTACATTAACATAGGCAGAGGCTGTTATATCGGCACAGGCACCACTCTTTTCGGACACAGAGGTCTCGAAATCGGCACAGATTGCCTTCTTGCACAGAATATAACACTCACACCTTATTCACACATTTTTGATGATCCCGACCGTATTATTTACAGTCAGGGTGGTCATTGCGAAAAGGTTACAATCGGCAATGATGTGTACATCGGTATGGGCTGTTGTGTGATGTATTCAGGCAACATAGGTGAGGGCTCCGTTATAGGCGCACATTCAACTGTTGTCAAACCCATTCCACCATATTCCGTTGCTGTGGGTACACCTGCAAGGGTGATAAAAAAACGCGGTAAATAATTAATTAAGGAGAGATTTTTATGCAGGCTATTGAAGCAGTTATTAAAATGATATTCGCTATGATTTTCAGCTTGTCAACAATCCTCGCACCTGTTGAGGGCTTTATTAATGCAGGCGGAGAATCGGCTTATTTCACACAGTGGAGTGAAGAGGACCAATTCCATATTGATGATTACGCAACTCTTGAAAAAGCTCCCGGTGAGGATTTTGTTGTTCTTAACGTGACAGATGTTCAGCTCAATGATGATGAGGTTTACGGCGCGGGTGGTGAATACTCAAATCAGCTTATCACAAAGATGGTTGAAGAATATCAGCCCGACCTTATTACCTTGAGCGGCGACAACTCATGGTGCACAATGGGTTATCTTGAGCTTATAGAGCTTATGGAGTCATTCGATATTCCCTGGGCGCCAATTATGGGTAACCACGATGGTGAGGGCTGTATCAGTGAATTCTGGGCAGCAGAAAGACTTGCAAATGCAGAAAATTGCTTGTTTGAGTTTGGTCCCGAGGGCATGGGCTACGGTAACTACATTGTTAACGTTAAAGAAGGCGACAAGCTTGTGCATACATTCTATATGATGGACTCTCACGATAATGCTGAGTTTCAGCTTGAGGACGGCACAACTGTTGAAGGCTACGACCACTTCTGGTACAATCAGCTTGAATGGTATGAGTGGGCAGTAAAGGGTATCGCAGAGGAAGCAGGCTATGTAGTTCCCAGTACCGCAGTTTTCCACATCCCGGTATACGAAATTTTTGATGCGTGGGAAATGGTAAGCATCCCCTCAGACGACAACGAGTTTGGTGTTGTTGCTCCCGAATATGAAGGTATTGTTCAGGGTGGTATCGGTGAATATCCCTGTCCTGCACCTGTAAACAACGGTTTCTTTGACCTTTGTAAGGAGCTTGGCAGCACCAAGACGATGGTATTCGGTCATGACCATCGCAATGACCTTGTTGTTCCCTATGAAGGTATCACGCTTGCTTACGGTGTTAAGTCAGGCTTCGGTAGCTATTGGGACTTCAATATGATTGGCGGCACAACGCTTACAATCGATTCACTTGGTCAGGTGAATGTTGAACAGCATTATTATGACCTTGAAGAAAACGGCTTTAACATCTATAACGACTGATAATCGGATATAACAATACCTCTCGCTTGTTTTGAGCGAGAGGTATTTTATTATCGTGCAATTTCTTTAAATGAATTTCTTATTTCTGTAGCATCACCTGTAGCAAGGTAATATTCATAGCTATATGGTTCAAAGCTTCTGAAGGTGCGTGTTTTTGTGATTGCGATATATGATGTGGGGCCATCGCGTGAGGGGTCTTCGTTTGTTGTTTCGCCGCGCGCATATATACCGGTAAGGAATTCTTCTTCGTTTGGTACATAGATACCGATGCCGAAGCTGTCGTCAAATTCACCTGTAAATGCCGCCCAATTTTCCTTTGAATAAAAATGGGGATAGCCTGCATCGGGCCAGAAAATCAAATCCTTTTCGTATGATAATTTATCGTCCGTCCAGGGCTTGTCACCTGCATAATAAACAAAGTTTTCAAGGGGGGCAACACAGTAAAAGGCAGGTATCTCCTGTGTCGAAACAGCTTCGGGATAGCCTGAAAAATCCACAAACCGACAGGTGGTGTGAACCGTGCCGTTTTCTATGGTGTACCACGCCTCCATATATGATGGGGTGATAAATTCCTTTTCCTTTGCCCAATCGAGGGGGCGACACTTAATGTATATTTCATTGTCGGTAATCCTCAGGTCAACTATCTTACTGTGGTCGTTAAATTGATTACCGCCCTGTACAGGGTTGTATTTCCAATCATTTTCCATATACACACCGTGGTCATAGTCAAGTGTGCCGTAGTATGATTGCTGAACAAGTCTGCCCGTGTCGTTGCGGTTTATTAGGTTTACGTTTTTGTTGACCGCCTCTGTTTTGTAGCGTTCACTTGCGTTGGAGTCAACCTTGATTGTTTCGTTAACCTTAACTGCTTCTACGTTGGAGTCCAGGTCCTCAACGTAGCTGAGAGCACCGCCCCATAACAGGTCAACACCGATTTTTATGTTATCAGCTTCGGTAAAAATCTCTTGGGTGGGGATTTCACGGTTGAAAACAGAAAATCCGTTTATTTTGATTTTGCCTGTGTCGGGATTGAGACATTCGAGTGTGAGTGTCAGGGGTTTAGAGCCTTTTTGCTTATCAAGGAACTCGTCGGTGAATGAATAAAAGTTGGTTGCTTTTTCCGAGGGCTCGAGAAAAAAGTCCTCAGAGTATTCTTTGAGTCCCTGCTGATATGTTAAGGTTGCCTTAACGTAGCAGTCGGCGGTGTAATTTATGCCGTAATAGTTAAACAATTTGAACTTAGCATCGTGGAAATATAGGGTGAGCGGTTTGTCAATTATATAGTTTCCGTTATCATCTGTCTTTTCGGAAACAGAAGACACCGTAAACACCATTTCATAATCATTTTTCACTTTGTAATCATCCTCTGTAAGAATAAAACTTGCAATATACGGTGAGAAGGCAAGAAGCATTATTACCGCCAATGCTCCTACAACTGCAAATAAGATTTTGAGTACCTTTTTCAATTTAACACGTCCCTTCAGAGTGTTGGTATTTCTATTTACAGAATACCATTTTAATTTAACACAGTCAAATATATTTTTGTATATGGGGTAAACTATTACCGAGGTGAAAATTATGACAGAAAAAGGCAAAAGCTATAAAGAAAATAAAAGGGTGCTCCGCCACAAAAATAATATTACCCCCATTGCAGACCACAGTGCACAAATGAGTGTTCATCCAAACAGAATAAAAAGGGGAGATACCCACTTTACAAAATTCCCTATTTCAAACGGATTTTTCAACACAGACCTTGCACAGGATAATTTGCAAAACGATATACCTGAGGCAGACCTTTAAAAATCGCCCTCTCTCGGAGGGCGATTTTAGTTAAGAAGTAAGAGTGAATAGTGAAGATGTGCGAAATATTTTGCGTTGCTTATTGTGTGGTAGCTGATTTAATGCGATGCGAAGCCTTACCTCCCTAATTCGAGGGCAAGGAGCACGACCGCGCCCTGTGGGCGATACAGGGTTTTAAAGGGGCCCCCGAAAAGCGCGAGCTTTTAAGGGGACCGGAGCCACAACGAAGCTATGAGCTTTTTGAGTAAAACGAAAAAACGATTTGCGTAGTTTTGTGGCGTAGGGGCGCAGTGGTCAAAGAAATCGAACGAGCGAACAGCGTGATGATTTCTTTGGACACCGCAAGAGGGCAGGGACCAAAATCTTTGATTTTGGTGGTGGGTAGTTCCGGTTGCCCATTGCCTTCTGTCGGATAGAACAGACAAGTTGCTGTGTTGACGCAGTGGTCAAAATTGTGCGAAGTGAGCAACGAGCAAACAATTTTGGGTACCACAAGAGGACTTAACAATACTTGCCTACACAACAAGCTTTCAAGCGAAAAATAAAATTATTGGCGGTCTACCTCTCTGGCTTAAGAGAGGGTGACCGCCATTCATTTATTCTATTACAGAAATCAATCAGAAAACGAGACAAGAATTAATCATTCTACATATAGTCTGACGGGCGGTGGAGAGTTCCAACGCGTAAGCGTTTTGAATCGTGAGATTCAATGGTAACAGACTGAATGTTTGTTATAAATGATATATGAAACATCAGCATTATACTCTGCAAAGCACGTTATCATTTAATTGAGTTTATTATCCAATGGAAACTTCGTTTCCACGATACTTCGTATCGGGAACTCTCCACCACCCGACAAGCTTTGTTTTTACACGTAAGTAATCACACGCTTGAACATTTACTTCAACTAACACCTTGACAAAAAGGTGGTCCCCCTCTCTCAAACCAGAGAGGTAGACCACACTACAACTTTTTGTTCTAATTTACATATTTGTTCATTTGGTTTTGTTGGTTGATTGCAATAGCATTATAATCGCAACACAGTTCCGAAATGTTGAATTTAAAATCTACAAATAAAAATTATAATCGGCTTTGCTCATTAATTTCTGATTTGTGGTTTTATCTTCCGTTCAGCTTCTCTTCCACACACTCTTTCCATCTGTTTGCGATTAACTGATGCCCGAGGACTGTGGGGTGGATGCCGTCCCAGGTGGCTTCAAATATATCGTATTTCTCTGCGAAATTATCAAAAACATCCTGCAGGGGAACAAAAACCGCATTATATTTCTCTGCAACTGCTTTTGCTTTTTTACGCATTGCATCAATTCGCGGTACATAATGAGCGTGAATATCCGGATCGGGGCTTACACCGTAAAATGGCTCCATAATCACAAGAAAAGTGTCGGGGTTTTGCGCCAAAACCTCGTCTATGAGCTGACAATATATTTTTTCGTATCTGTCAGGGTCAGAGCCACTACCGTTAATGTATTTGAATGCAATATCGTTTATACCTATAAGAATACTGAGTACTGTAGGCTTCAGCATAAGGCAGTCCTCCTGCCATCTGCCGTAAAGGTCAGATACTCTGTTTCCGCTTATACCACGGTTGATAATTTCAATATTTTTGCCCGGGTTTTGAGCATACATTTCACCTGCGAGTATGTATTGGTAGCCGTGACCCAAGATGTGGTTAAGGTCACTGTTTCTGCCACGGGCACCATCTGTTATTGAGTCGCCCTGAAATAATACAACGTCATTTTCTTTTAACTTAAGCATATTATCACCCTTGAATGATTTTTTGTTTAAATTAAACATAACACTTATAGTCGGCTCTGTCAACAAACTGTGCTTTTAATTCTTAATTATCATTAAAATTAGTTTTTTCT
>JAZNLJ010000131.1:0-3192 GCA_045579005.1 Acutalibacteraceae bacterium
GTCATTGCTTATGTCCTTCGGTGCTGTCACAATGCCCGGCACAGAGGATGTAATCAAGAAGATTGAAAACGACACAGTTATCAATTTCGTTGTTACAGGTGACACTCAGGTATGTAACTACAACCCCTCACGTGAGACAAACCTTATCTCAACCGCTGAGGACCTTAAGAATTCAGAAACAACTCTCGATGCATTCATCGTTGCAGGTGACGTTGTAGAAAACGGCTTCCAGGATGAGTACGACAGAGTTTACGAGGACATCAAGGACATCAACGTTGAAAACTTCATTATGTGTTCAGGTAACCACGATATCCGTCTTCGTGAATACGAACAGGCATCAAACCGTTTCATCAACTTTATGAATTCACTTAATATTGAAGAAACAGCTATTGACAGCCTTCGTTACACATACGAACTCAATGGTTACAAGTTCATCGTTATGGCTTCCGACAAACACGAGTTTGAAGAGGCATTTATCAGTGACGAACAGCTTCAGTGGCTCAACCTTGAGCTTAAGGCTGCAACCGCAGAAGGCAAGCCCGTATTCGTTATTGCTCACTATCCTCTCGCAGAGGGTCATGGTCTTCCCAACACATGGGGTAGCGCAAATATGCCCGGCCAGCCCGGCAGACTTCCCGAGTACGTTCGTCAGGATGATTACGACTACACAGGTTCAATCGGTGAACATTCAAATGATGTTTACGATATCCTTACAAAGTACAAAAACGTATTCTTCATTACAGGTCACCTTCACACAGGCTTGGGCATCAACACATACCAGCCAATCAATGAAGCAAACAACGTTCAGGGTATCAACGTTCCTTCAATCGGTATCAACAACAAGGACGGCACATACAACAATCCCGGCACAGGTCTTTACGTTGAGGTTACTCCCGACGAGGTTATCTTCTATGCAAGAGACTTCGCAAACGGCAAGTACCTTTCAGTTGACGAGTTTTCAGAGACTGTTGCAGTATTTCCCCTTGTTTGATTAAACAAACCGTAAGGCTATCGGTTATCCGATAGCCTTTTGTTTTACCCAAAACAAGCCTCCTGCATATTATATTGCAGGAGGTTTTTTTATGATAACTGAAATTATCACTTTCATTTTTGCACTGTTGGGGCTTATTTTCACATTATGGTTTATGTCCTTTCGTATCACTGCCTGGCGGACAGATAACATCACAATATCACTCCCCCTCAGTGATGACAACCGTGAGATTTTTGACCGCATTTACTGTGTGTATTCTTTAGCCGATTTCTGCGGAATAAAAAAGAAGTGCACCATAGCCCTTGTGAACTACGGTGCATCAAATGAATTCTGTAACATTATTAACGACTTTTATAAAAACTACGATTCAATAAAAATAATTGAACCCAATGACTTAATTACAGAGTTGCATACATAACAGCCTTAATGGTGTGCATTCTGTTCTCTGCCTCACGGAACACAACTGACTGCTCACTCTCGAAAACTCCGTCAGTAACTTCCATAGCATCGCGGTTGAACTTTTCGCACATACGCTTGCCGATTTCGGTCTTTTTGTCATGGTATGAGGGCAGACAATGCATAAATATTGCCTTATCGCCTGCATTTGCCATAAGCTTTTCATTAACCTGATAGTCAGACAAATCATTGATGCGCTCTGCCCACACTAATTCAGGTTCACCCATTGAAACCCAGATGTCGGTGTAAATTACATCGGCATTTTTTGTTGCCTCAATGGGATCCTCAATAAAGGAAAGTGTTGCGCCTGTCTCCGCCGCAATTTTCTTGCACTCGTCAACAAGTGCAGAATCGGGGAAATATTTCTTAGGTGCGCAAGCGGTGAAGTTAAGACCCATCTTTGCACAGCCTACCATAAGTGAGTTACCCATATTATATCTCGCATCACCCATATAAACAAAATTGATGCCCTTAAGGTAGCCGAAGCACTCCTTGATTGTAAGGAAGTCTGCAAGAATCTGCGTGGGGTGGAATTCATTCGTAAGACCGTTCCATACGGGCACGCTCGAATACTTAGCAAGCTCTTCAACAATTTCCTGACCGTGACCGCGATACTCGATGCCATCGTACATTGAGCTAAGTACCCGCGCTGTGTCCGCGATGCTTTCTTTTCTGCCAATCTGTGATGCTGTGGGATCAAGGTAGGTTACGCCCATACCCAAGTCTCTTGCAGCAACCTCAAAGCTACAGCGTGTACGTGTGCTTGTTTTTTCAAATATAAGAGCAATGTTTTTGCCCTTGAGTGTATCATGAGGAATACCGCTTTTTTTCTTCTTTTTAAGATCTGCGGCAAGATTGATAAGGTAATCAATCTCCTCACTTGTGAAATCAAGTAATTTTAAATAGTCTCTTCCTTTAAGATTCATATTTCCACCTCAAATACAAGCATTCTTTATAACTTCAACCGCCATTTCCAATTCCTCAAACGAAATATTGAGGGGCGGAAGAAGTCTGAGTTTATTTTTAGCCTTAATGGGTAAAACTCCGTTTTCCTGACAGTATTTCAGCACCTCGTTTACGTCCTTGACTGTTTCGATACCAAGCATAAGACCGAGACCTGTAATACTCTTAACACCGTCGCAGGCTGAAAGTTCCCCAACAATATAGTCGTGCTTCTTGTTGACCTCACTAAGGAAATCATCATCAAGCCGCCCGATGATATTCACCGCACCTGCCGCGGCAACAGGATTACCGCCAAATGTTGAGCCGTGGCTACCCGGAGTGTAAACTGATGCAGTCTTTTCGAAGAACATTGTAGCACCGATAGGAAGACCGCCACCAAGACCCTTTGCAGTGGAAACAATATCGGGTGTGATACCGAACTTCATATAGCCGTAAAGAGCACCTGTTCTGCCGTTACCTGTCTGCACCTCATCAACGATAAGAAGAATATCATTATCCTTACAGAATTTTTCAAGATTCTTGACAAAATCAGCATCAAGGGGAACAACACCGCCCTCACCCTGAACAGTTTCAATCATAACCGCAGCAACCTTGTTTTCCGATACGAGGTTTTCAATGCCCGCAAGATCGCCTGCATCCGCATAAAGGAAGCCCTCTGTAAGAGGAAGAAAATCCTTGTGGAAGCTGTCCTGACCTGTTGCGGCAAGGGTTGTGATTGTTCTGCCGTGAAAACTATTGTTAAGTGTGATTATATTGAAATACTCCGCACCCTTTTTCTCTGC
>JAZNLJ010000132.1:0-17262 GCA_045579005.1 Acutalibacteraceae bacterium
TTGCGCTTGTAAATAAAGCATATCAGGCACTTAAGGAAATTCATGCTGACATCACTCTGACCGTTTGTCCGACACAGTATTTCGGAGACGCTGCAGATTATTATATCAGCAAATTCGGCAGCAATCTTCCTGCTGAGGTTAAGATTTTCTGGACGGGTAAGGAAATCTGCTCAACCTTCCTTACCTGCCGTCAGGCGGACGATTTTGCCCGCTCAACGAATCACAAACCGCTTTATTGGGACAACTATCCCGTAAACGATGCTGAAATGTTCAATGAAATGCATCTCGGCGCACTTAAGGGCAGGGACAAGGAGCTTTATAAGCACAGCGAAGGCCTTATATCAAACGTTATGGAATATGCCGAGTGTTCCAAAATTCCTCTTATGACAATTGCTGATTATCTGTGGAATCCCGAAGCCTATAACCCTGACGAATCACTCAAAAACGCTCACAGGGAAATGTTGGGTGATGATGCAGAACTTTTCTCATATTTTGCCGACCACCTTGGTGTTTCCTGTCTTACAAAATACGGTTCTGCAATTATGAGTAATAAACTAGGCCATATCCATTTTTTACTGTCAACAGGCGACAAAAAAAGTGCAATAAAAGATTTCAGTGATTACAACGCTGTAATGCGTAAATGTCTTGCACTTATAAGTGATGAGTCAAATCCTCTTTTCAATGAAATGAAAAAGTGGGTGAAAAAGTTCAGTATGTGCTGTGATTTGCTTGATGCTATTCTCGCGGTATTGATCGAACCGACCGAGAGTAATATAACTTCACTTGCACAGCTTACGGAGGAATACAATATGAATGGTGTTTCTCTCACTGGATTCTGTCTGCGTGAAGCCGCTGAAAGAACACTTCGTATGGGAGAGTAAAAAAGGCGTTTACCAGCCTTACGATGCTTTTATCATTTCATCTAAACGAAAACTATCTGAATTTAAACTGCACAGCATCTTAAATCTTTTAAATTTGGATGCAGATCAAGGCATAAATGCGAGGGCGCCCTGACGGGTTCCCACGCATTTTAACGAAGCTAAGCACCAAAGTTAATGATTTAAGACTATTAAATCCCTAATTTGCACTCCCTAAGGGTGCCCTCACTTTTATGTCGTATAAGTCCCTGATTTACGCTCTCCTTTGTTATGATTTTTTTATTCCGACTATTGGTGGTCAGATTTTTTGTCAAAAAATGACGGAAACTTAATTTTTTGTCATATATATGTGACCGAAAAATAAAAGAGAGGGAGGTAAACAATTTTATAATAACAACATTTTTTCTGCTTTTCTATATTGTTGTTTTTATCTTGGTAATTCTTGATTTATAGTTTTTATTGCGATTTTTCTTTCTTTTTTCAGACAAGAGTATTTTAATATGTCGCAAAAGTAGTGAAAAATCAAGTTTTTGTTGTATTCTCAATAACGTGATTTAAAGTTGCACAACACATTCGACAAAATTCGACAAAATTGGTCACAAACCCTTATGTATCAAGGCTTGACGGATGATGATAATTGTTCATATTCCCGATTCTTGCCAAGGTCTATTGAATAAAAAAATCGCCAATGATATAATTTAGTCACTTTTTAGGAGGTGTATACCAGATGATGAATTGTTTGTCAGTTCTGATGACAGAGGAAAAGGATGAAGCAAGTATAAAACTCGCCAACATATTGCGCAATAGTAATATGGAGGTGCGCTTTTGTGCGAAAAATGGTGCGGAAGTTGTAAGGATAATTGAGGAGAATCGTCCCGACGTTATAATTATGGATGCTTTTTTACAGCATATTGATGCAATGGGCGTGATTTCGCGTATAAATATGCGTGATCCCGCCAGTCGTCCGTTGATCATTGTAATGTCATCTATTGATAATCCGAATTTTGAAAGAGAGTTAACAAAATGCGGTGTTGATTATTATTTTCTTAAACCAATTGACCCGCAGATGATGGCAGAAAGAATCGTGCAGATTTCCAGCTGGAAGGGTACAGGAGTTGCAGCTAATTATATTCCTGAACAGGATCTGAACATTGTTATAACAGATATCCTTCATCAAATTGGCGTTCCTGCGCATATTAAGGGTTATAAGTATGTACGAGAGGCTATCCGCCTTACCGTTGAAGACCCCGAAATGCTTAATTCAGTTACAAAGATATTATATCCCACAGTTGCCAAAAATTTCGGTAGCACCGCATCACGAGTAGAGCGTGCCATAAGGCACGGTATAGAGGTTGCCTGGGACAGGGGAGATGTTGAGGTCCTGCACGCTTACTTCGGCTACACTATTCAGAGCCAGCGAGGTAAACCGACAAATTCTGAATTTGTTGCTATGATTTCGGATAAAATCCGCCTGCAACGCAGGGTGTTATCTTAAAGCTAAGTAACTATCAAAAAAGAAAATCAATATCCGATTTAAAGGGCGAGGGCAACCTCGCTCTTTGTTTTTTGTAGCGTTCTTTTTTGTTAATATGAACATAAAATGATTTGTGAAGTGTAAAAATCAGGGGACGGTTCTATGATTGACCCGCAATCCCCTTAAAACCAAGGCTTTTAGCTGTTCTTAACAACTGAATTATGGGTGATTTTCATTGGAAAATCACCCATACACACCACCTGACTACTTAATTTGCTTTAAACCTGTTACTTGTTTATACAAGTGGCAGGTTTATCTATATATAAGTTATAAATTTATTTACAAAATTTAATGTATTTAACTATTTACAATATTACCATTTTATTGTAAAATGATATAGTAAATTTTATTGTCATTTTTCACTTGAAAGGGGAGAGTATTTATGGAACCCGTTTATAAAAGACTTCTGCTTAAACTTAGCGGTGAAGTTCTCGCAGGTGAGGCAGGTCACGGTTTCGATTTTAATGTAATTAATGATGTTTGTTCCGCAGTTAAAAAAATTACCGACAAAGGTGTTCAGGTTGGTATCGTTGTTGGCGGTGGTAACTTCTGGAGAGGTCGTTCAAGCGGTGATATGGATAGAACCCGTGCTGACAGCATCGGTATGCTTGCAACTGTTATGAATTCACTTGCACTTCAGCAGGGCTTCCTCGATGTGGGAGTTGATTGTCGCGTAATGTCTGCGGTGCAGATTACGGGCGTCGTTGAGACCTTCGTTCGCGATGAAGCAGTAAGACACCTTGAAAAGGGCAGGGTAGTTATCTTTGCAGGGGGTACAGGTAACCCCTTCTTCTCAACAGATTCAGGTGCCGCACTCAGAGCCGCACAGATTAATGCCGACGTTTATTTCAAAGCAACAAACGTTGACGGTGTTTATGACAAGGATCCCAACAAGTTTAGTGATGCTGTGAAGTTTGACAGGATTTCGCACGACGAGCTTCTTGAAAGGCACCTTGCGGTTATGGATACTGCAGCAGCAGCTATCTGCCGTGAAAACAACATCCCCATTCTTGTTTTCAACCTTAACGACACAGAAAATATCAACAGAGCCGTTTGCGGCGAAAATGCCGGTACGGTTGTATCTTAAAAATTATTTGCTTAAAGGAGTTTTATTTTATGAAAACAGTATTTGAAAAAACACGCGAAAAGATGGAAAAATCAGTTTCCTCACTTAAGCACGAATACAATTCAATCCGTGCAGGCAGAGCTAATGCCGCAATTCTTGACAAAATTCAGGTTGATTACTACGGATGTCCCACACCCGTTAATCAGATGGCGGCTATTTCTGTTCCGGAAGCACGTATTCTTGCAATTCAGCCCTGGGACGCTTCAACAGTAAGTCTTATTGAGAAGGCAATCCTTGCTTCTGATATCGGCATCAATCCTTCAAACGACGGAAGAATTATCCGCCTTGTTTTCCCTGCACTTACAGAAGAACGCAGAAAACAGCTTTCCAAGGAGGTTTCTCAGCTTGCTGAGGAAGCGAAAGTTGGTGTTCGTAATATCAGACGTGACAGCATTGATAAAATCAAGACAATGAAGAAGAACTCCGAGATTACTGAGGATGATCAGAAGTATGCTGAAGAGGAAATTCAGAAGATTACCGATGAGTTCATTAAAAAGCTTGATGAAGTTGCCGCAGGTAAGACGAAAGAGATAATGGAAATCTGATTATGAGTGATAATATTCCACAGTTTGAGGTTCTTCCTCAACACATTGGCTTCATAATGGATGGTAACGGCAGATGGGCTAAAGAACGTGGTCTTGAGCGTAGTGCCGGTCACAAGGAAGGTGCTAAAACCTTCCGCAAGATTGGTGAATATTGTGCTGATGTTGGCATTAAGTATCTTACCTTTTACGCGTTTTCCACTGAAAACTGGAACAGACCCAAAAAGGAAGTTCTTGCTCTTATGAATCTCTTTAAGGAGTATCTTCGTGAGGGTGACACCCGCACAGGGGAAAACTCTATACGACAGATGCGGCTTCGCTTTATCGGTGAGCGCGAGGGTCTTCCTAAGGATTTGCTTAAACTCATTGAGAAAGCTGAGCGTGAAACCGCTCATTATGAAAAAATGACTGTCAACATTGCCCTCAATTACGGTGGCAGAGCAGAGATTACTCATGCGGTGAAGGATATTGCTCAGCTCGTGATGGACGGCAAGTTGGAGGTTGACGATATTACGGAAGCAACTGTTTGTGACCATATATATACTGCAGGTCAGCCAGATCCGGATATAATCGTCCGTCCCAGTGGTGAGTATCGTCTCTCTAACTTCCTGCCTTGGCAGTCCGCATATTCTGAGTTTTGGTTCTCCAACGTTTTGTGGCCTGATTTCACAGAGGAACACGTAAACGAAATACTCAGAGATTATCAGAAACGTAACCGTCGCTTTGGCGGTGTATAACCATAATCTATCCGAATGCAAAAATGCATTCGGATATTGGTGACTTTATAAGATGTTTTTTTACCTGCCTTTTACAGGTAAATGAGGTGTATTTATGAAACAGAGAGTTATAACAGGCCTTGTTTTTGGAATAGTATTTATTGGTGCGGTTTTGTTGATTAATACAGTTGCTTTTGCCGTTTTTACAGCTGCCATTTCCGTTATTGCCGTGTGGGAGATTGAAAAGGCTGTAGGTCTTAAAAACAAGCTGATTATTGCTGCAAGCCTTGTGCTGAGCGGTGTTGTGCCGTTTGTTTTTCATTTTGCCGTTGATTTCCCTGTGGCACCATTCGGTTGCCTTTATGTTGTTCTGATTTTTGTATTTATGCTTCTTAAATTTGAATCAACCAGGTTTGAGCAGGCGGTTACCGCGGTTTTTGCATCAGCTTGTGTTCCGTATTCATTCTCCCTTATGATTGTGTTCAGGGATATTGACCGTTATATTGAAGGCTTTGAGAAAATTGAAGGTATTTATCTTCTCATTTTCTGTGTTTGTGCCGCCTGGATGACGGATATCTTCGCTTACTTTGTTGGTAGTAAGTTCGGCAAGCACAAGCTTTGCCCCAAAATCAGTCCCAAGAAGTCTGTTGAGGGTGCAATTGGTGGTATACTGGGTGCAGTTATTGTCTGTGAAATTCTGCTCTTTGTGTTCAACAAATGTGTGTTTACTGAGCCGGGCAAGCTTTCTTACATAGCCGTTTTCGTTGTGAGCATTATTCTTTCTGTTTCAGGTATGTTCGGTGACCTTGCTGCTTCTACAATCAAGCGTAATTTCGGTATCAAGGATTTTGGTAACCTTCTTCCAGGGCACGGTGGAATAATGGATCGATTTGATAGTCTTCTCTTTATTATGCCTGTTCTTTATGGAACAATTTATCTTATGAATAGTGTGGGTGCATTATGAAAAGTATAAATTTATTGGGTTCAACCGGTTCAATCGGTGTTCAGACTCTCGACGTTGCCCGTACACACGGATATAAAATCGAAGCGTTGACTGCACATTCAAGTGTTGATGCTATAGAAAAACAGATTCGTGAATTTAAGCCTCGCTATGCTGCACTTGTTGATGAAAAGGCGGCAGCAGACCTTAAACTGCGCGTTGCAGATCTTCCTGTAAAAGTTTTCAGCGGTCTAGATGGCGTTTCCTTCTGTTCCGCAGAGGGTGAGGGCAATATTACTCTTAACTCCGTTGTTGGTATGGCGGGTCTTAAGCCTACCATTGATGCCATAAATGCAGGTAAAACAATTGCTCTTGCCAATAAGGAAACTCTTGTTGCAGGCGGTAAGCTTGTTACCGATGCCGCAAAAAAGAACGGTGTGGAGATTTTACCTGTTGACAGTGAGCACTCTGCAATTTTTCAATGTCTTTTGGGTAAGCCCCGCAATTCTGCGCTCAAGCGAATTATTCTTACTGCCTCGGGCGGCCCCTTCTTTGGCAAAACCAAGGAAGAGTTAAAAAACGTTACTCTTGCCGATGCTCTCAAGCACCCGAGCTGGAGTATGGGTCAGAAGATCACAATCGATAGTGCTACTATGTTCAATAAGGGGCTTGAGCTTATCGAAGCTGTTTGGCTCTTCGATGTTGATCCCGATATGATTGATATAGTTGTTCATCGTGAGAGTATTGTTCATTCGCTTATCGAATACGATGATAATTCGGTTATTGCTCAGCTTGGTCACCCTGATATGCGGTTGCCTATTCAGTTTGCAATTACTTACCCCGACAGATTCGAGTCACCCGAAAAACAACTTGATTTATGGGAGGTAGGCAATCTTTCCTTCTATAAACCCGATTATGAAACCTTCCCCTGTATGGATATCTGCCGTAATGCAATCAAAAAGGGGGGGCTTTACCCCGCGGCAGTTAATTGTGCCAATGAGGAGGCAAACCTTCTTTTCAGACAGGGTAAGATTGCTTTCTGTGATATTCCCGTGCTCATCGAAAAGGCTGCGGAGTATACAAACAACGATGATAATTATTCACTGCAAGATGTTTATGATACCGATTCGCTTATGCGTGAAAAGGTGCGTGAGCTTGCAAAAGTATAAATTTGCTATATTGAATTTGGTGGTGTTTTTCAGTTGAATATTGGTGCAATATGGAGTAGCGTATGGCCTTATCTATTGGCAATCTTCCTTTTTGGTGTGCTTATTGCCATTCACGAATTCGGTCACTTCTCATTTGCCAAGCTTTTTAAGGTTAAAGTCAATGAGTTCTCCCTTGGTATGGGGCCTAAGCTCATAAGTAAGAAAAAGGGTGAGACTGTATATTCACTCCGTCTTTTGCCTATTGGTGGTTTTGTCAGTATGGAGGGCGAGGACGAGGATAGCGAGGATGATCGCGCTTTCAATAAGAAACCTGCGTGGCAACGCTTTATAATTGTTGCCGCAGGTGCAATTCTTAATCTGATACTCGGTGTGGTTGTCGTTGCAATCTGCCTTTCCTGCGGTGATCTTGTAGGCACGCGTGAGGTTCACAGCTTTTATGAGAATGCTACGAGCCAGCAGACAGGCTTGCAGGTAGGGGATGAAATACTTGAAATAAACGGCACAAAGATTTATTCGTTTAAGGGTATATCCTTTAATCTTGTGCGTGATTCTGACAATAAGCTCGATATGACCGTTCGGCGTAATGGTGAAACGGTTGAGCTCAAGGGTGTTACCTTTAAGCAGTTTGAGTTTGACGGCAGACAATATATCGAACAGGATTTTATCATTGTAGGTGAGAAACCCAACGTTTTCAATGTTGCAAAGAATGCGTTCCTTGATTCCGCATCTATTGTGCAGATGGTAAGGCTCAGCCTTGTTGATATTGTATCAGGTAAGTATGGTATCAAGGATATTTCGGGACCCGTTGGTACAATATCTGCTATTGCAGAGTCTACTGCAGAGGCAGAGTCCTTCGGTGATAAGATTCTTACAGCACTTACGTTCCTGTCAATGATTACTATTAACGTAGGTGTATTCAATCTTCTTCCTTTTCCTGCCCTTGACGGTGGCAGACTCTTCTTTATTTTTGTTGAAATGATAAGACGTAAACCGATTCCTGCTAAGAAAGAGGGACTTGTTCATACTATCGGTATGGTGATCCTGCTTGCATTTATGGCGGTTGTTATGGTAAGTGATATTATAAAGGTGATATAAATGATTAGACGTGTTTCAAGACAAGTTAATGTAGGTGACGTTAAAATCGGTGGCGATGCTCCCATTGCTATTCAGTCAATGCTTAATGCACCCGCATCAGACTATGAGAAGAACCTTGATCAGTTAATTGCTCTGCAGGATGCAGGCTGTGAGATTGTTCGTATGGCTGTGCCGGATATGGAGGCTGTTAAAGTTCTCGGTAAGCTTAAGGAACAATCAAAAATCCCTCTTGTTGCTGATATTCACTTTGATTACAGACTTGCTCTTGAAAGCCTTCAGGCAGGTGTTGACAAAATTCGTATCAATCCCGGTAACATCGGTTCACAGGATAGAGTTGCCGCTGTAGCCGACGCCTGTGCACTTAAGGGTGTGCCAATCCGTATTGGTGTGAATTCAGGCTCCGTTGAAAAGGAGCTTCTTGAAAAGTACGGCGGAGCAACACCCGAGGCAATGGTCGAAAGTGCATTCCGACACGTTAAGATGCTTGAGAACTGTGACTTTTACGATACTGTTATTTCAATCAAATCATCCGATGTTGGTAATATGGTGAAGGCTTACACACTTGTTGCTGAACAATGTGATTATCCTTTGCATCTTGGTGTTACCGAGGCGGGTACAGAGCGTAGCTCACTTATAAAGTCATCAATCGGTATCGGTTCACTTCTTCTTAACGGTATTGGTGATACAATACGTGTTTCTATTACCGATTCTCCTGTTAAAGAAATCTATGCTGCAAGGGATATTATGAAGGCTGTCAACATCCGTGTTGAAACACCTCAGATTGTGGCTTGTCCCACCTGCGGCAGAACAAAAATTGACCTTGTTTCCTTAGCTAAACAGGTCGAGGACGCAGTAAAGGATATCAGAAAGCCTGTTAAAATTGCTGTTATGGGATGTGTAGTTAATGGTCCCGGTGAAGCCCGCGAAGCAGATATCGGTATTGCAGGCGGAGATGGGTGTGCCGTGTTATTCAAAAAAGGCGAAATATTAAGAAAGGTATCCGAAGAGGATATTGTCAAGGAATTGCTTGACGAATTAGATAAAATATGAAGTTGTTTAATTTCCCGGAAATCTTCGGTGAATATATTTCAACCGAACAGTACAGAGAAATGCTCAGAAACACTCTGTTTTCCGATTTGAATATTGATAAAGAGAATATGTCGCTGACCGCTCTTTTACATATTGACACCTTCAACAATATAATGTGTCTTAAGGCGGTTGCAAATGAAATAAAAAAGTCTTTACAGCTTAAGTCTGTTGAGTTTGAGTACACACTTCCTCCCGAAGCGCTTAAAACCGAGTGTTTTCCAATGCTTCTTAAGGTTGTTAAGAAGAATGTACCTCAGACAAATGGTTTCCTTGATGCTATTGAAACAAGGTTTGACGGTGAAGTGTTCACGATAAATTTCCTTAAGCAGGGCAGGGATATCTGTGAAAATGCTGGTGCCGATAAATTTCTTGAGGAATACGTTTTACAGCACTTTGATCGTAAGATTACCGTTGCACTCATCGGTGAAGACAGCGATGCCGAGGAGTTTCTCAAGAAGCAACAGGAAATTGACCGTGCAAATCAACCTGTAAAGCCACCTGAGGTTAATCCCAACTTTGAGGGCGTTCCGCTTGATTTCAACACTGTGAAGACAATATACGGTAACTATAAATATGCTAAGCCTAAGCCTATGAGCGAGGTTTCATACGATGACGGTGAAATCCTTGTATGGGGTGATGTTTTTAAGTATGAAAAGCGTGAAACAAAGGACGGCAAACGCTATATTATCGAGTTTAATATTACAGATAATACAGGTTCATATTCCTGTAAATTCTTTGACGTTAAGGAACAGCTTGAATACCTTGATTCACAAGTTAAGGAAGGAATTACCGTTATTGTACGTGGTGTGCTTACTTATGACGATTACAAGAAGGATTACATAATCAAGGTTAATTGCCTTTCCACAATCAGCAAAATTGAGGAAACTGATGAAGCCGAAGAAAAACGTGTTGAACTTCATCTTCATACCAATATGTCTGCAATGGATGCTATGAGCAGTGCAAAATCCATTGTTAAAACCGCTATGAAGTGGGGGCACAAGGCTATAGCCATTACTGACCACGGTTGTGTACAGGCTTTCCCTGAGGCTTGTAACACCGCCCGAGGAAGTGGCTTCAAGATTATTTACGGTTGCGAATGTTACCTTGTAAATGATATCAATGACGACGGCTCGAAGAAGAGCCTTGAGGAAATCAAAGCCGACAGATACTTCCATTGTATTCTCCTTGTTAAGAATAAGGTCGGTCTTAAGAATCTGTACAAGCTTGTTTCTCGGTCTAATATTGATTATTTCCACAAGAAGCCCCGAATGCCCAAGAGTCTTATTGACGAAATGCGTGAGGGTCTGATTATCGGTAGTGCCTGTTCAGAGGGTGAACTTTATCACGCTTTCCTTAAAAATGAAAGCCCTGAAAAAATCAGAGAGATAGCATCCTTTTATGATTATCTTGAGATTCAGCCTGTGGGTAACAATGAATATATGATTCTCAGCCAGCGTGACGGCTGTGAAAATATTAATTCATTTGATGATATTCAGCGTATCAATAAGGCTATTATAACCCTCGGTGATGAATTAGGTAAAAAGACCGTTGCCACAGGTGACGTTCATTTCCTTAAGAAGACAGATGCAAAATTCCGCGCAATTCTTCAGGCAGGTCAGGGCTTTGGTGATGCTGATAATCAACCACCTCTGTACTTTAAGACAACACAGGAAATGCTTGATGATTTTGCTTATCTCGGTGAAGATACTGCAAGGGAAGTTGTCATTACAAACACTAACCTTATTGCAGATATGATTGAGCCCGATATTCTTCCGATTCCTGACGGAACATTTAACCCTGTAATTCCGGGTGCAGAAGACGACTTAACAAGGCATTGCTGGGACAGAGCAAAGGAGTGGTATGGTGACCCTGTTCCTCAGGTTGTTGCCGAAAGACTTGAAAAAGAGTTGAAATCAATTATTGAGAACGGTTTCGCAGGTCTTTATATGATTGCCCGACTTCTCGTTAAGCATTCTGAAGAGTGTGGGTATTACGTTGGTTCACGAGGGTCTGTTGGCTCATCTTTCGTAGCTATAATGGCCGGTATTTCCGAGGTTAACCCCTTGCAGCCCCACTATCGTTGCCCTAAGTGCAGATACTCGGAATTTTTCTTACACAATGAAGTCGGTTCAGGCTTTGATCTTCCTCCTAAGGAGTGTCCCGAGTGCGGTACACCGCTTGTCCGTGATGGTCACGAGATTCCTTTTGAAACTTTCCTCGGCTTCTTCGGTGATAAATCACCTGATATTGACCTTAACTTTGCAGGCGAGTATCAGGCACAGTCGCATAAATATACAGAAGAGCTTTTCGGTAAGGCTTACGTTTTCAAGGCAGGTACAATATCGGGTGTTGCTGATAAAACTGCTTACGGTTTCGTTAAGAAATACATAGAAGAACGTGGTCTTACAATGACAAAGGCAGAGATTGACCGCCTTACAATTGGTTGTACCGGTGTTAAACGTACCACAGGTCAGCATCCCGGCGGTATGGTTGTTGTTCCCAATACCTATGAGGTAGAGGATTTCACTCCTGTACAGAGACCTGCTGATGATACAACAAAGGATATTATCACGACCCACTTCGACTTTAACTCTATGCACGACACCTTGCTCAAGTTAGATGAGCTTGGCCATGATGTGCCTACAATTTATAAGCACCTTACAGATCTTACGGGTATTGACGTTCTTGATATCGATATCAGTGACCGTAAGCTTTATGAATTGTGTACAAGCCCCGAACCCCTTGGTGTTACTGAGGAAGAATTAGGCTGGCCTACCGGTACGCTTTCAATTCCTGAAATGGGTACAGATTTCACTAAGGGAATGCTTCTTGAAGCAAAACCACAGACCTTTGCCGATCTTATTCAGATTGCGGGTCTTTCACACGGAACTGCCGTGTGGCTGGGTAACGCACAGGACCTTATCAGGGATGGCACTTGTACAATTTCCGAGGTTATTGGTACTCGTGATAGTATTATGGTTTATTTGATGCACTGCGGTCTTGAGCCTAAGCAGGCGTTTGATATTATGGAAACAGTAAGAAAGAAAAACAAGTATCTTACGCCTGAGATGATTGAAATAATGAAATCTCACAATGTTCCTGCGTGGTATATTGAGTCTTGTGATAAAATTCAGTATATGTTCCCTAAGGCTCACGCTGCCGCATATATTATTGCATCATTGCGTCTCGCATGGTTCAAAATTTATAAACCACTTGAATACTACTGCGCATATCTCACAGTTCGTGGTGACGACGTAGATGCCGAGGCAATGTCTAAGGGCAAGAATGCCGTTAAAACTCTTTTGCAGATGATAAGGGCAAAGGGTAAAGAGGCATCTGCCGCTGAAAAGTCAAAGGAAACAATTATGATGATTGTTTACGAGGCTATGGTACGAGGAATTGAGTTCCTGCCTATTGATATATACAAATCCTCGGCAAATTCCTATGAGCCTGAGGATGGTAAAATACGTATGCCTTTTGCCGCACTTGCGGGTGTAGGTGAGGCGGCTGCAGTTCAGCTTTCAAAGGCACGCGATGACGGTGGGGCAGAATTTTCATCTATTGAAGATTTCGCAGTCCGTGCAGGTGCAGGTAAATCAACTGTTGATTTGCTTAAATCCTGCGGAGCTTTCGGCGATTTGCCTGATAGCGACCAGATGTCATTGTTTTAATTGAATTTTTATTCCATAAAGGAGTTGTTACTATGAAAAAGGTAATGAAAGGCTTAGGTATTGCCGCTGCCGCAGGTGTGGGTGTCAGCATGGTGAGAGCAGCCACAACCTACAAGGCAAAGCCAGTTGAGTCAGGTGAGCAGTTGGCTCCCGAAAAGGTTGATGTTGAAAGATATATCAAGAATCTTTCAAAGGCTATTCAGATTCCTACAATCTGCAACGTTGACGAAAGTCTTGTCGATTGGTCAAAGTTTGATGAATTCCACGCATTTCTTAAGGAAACTTATCCGCTTACTCACGAAAATCTCGATTTGGAAATTGTTTCTACCCGCAGTCTTCTTTATCATTGGAAGAGCTCTCATCCTGAGAAGGAGCCTATTGCTTTGCTTGCCCATCAGGATGTTGTTCCGGTTACACCCGGAACAGAAGATGATTGGGAATATCCTCCCTTTAGTGGTGAGGTTGCAGACGGCTATGTTTGGGGTCGTGGTGCAATTGATATGAAAAACCACCTTATCGGTGTTATGGAAGCAGTTGAAACACTTCTTGAAGAGGGTTACGAGCCTGAACGTGACGTTTACCTTTGCTTCGGTCATAACGAGGAGGTTATGGCAGAGGGTGACCTTTGCGGTGCAAACGTTATGATGGAGTGGTTCAAGGAGCGCGGCATTAAGCTCGACAGCGTTATTGACGAAGGTGGCGCTATTCTTGAGGTTAAGGTTGATAAGGTTATCGACGGTCATCTTGCAGGTGTCGGTCTTGCCGAGAAGGGTCACGTTGATTTTGAGATTTCCGTAAATGCAAAGGGCGGTCATTCTTCACAGCCTCCTAAGCATAGTGCACTCGGTCGTCTTTCAAAGATTCTTTGCAATCTTGAAAATCATCAGTTTAAAGCAGAGCTTACACCTCAGCTTTGCTCACTCTTTAATGAAATCGGTAAAAACACAACCTTCCCGGTAAGATGTGTTATGAGTAATTTCCCGATTCTTAAGCCTCTTCTTACAAAGGTTTGTTCCGAAATTCCGCCCGTTGCATCAATGATGCGCACAACAACTGCGGTTACAATGGCAAACGGTAGTCCCGCCCCCAACGTTCTTCCTCAGAAGGCTTCTGCGGTTGTTAATTTCCGCATTATGCCGGGACAGACAGTTGAGGACGTTGAAAAGCATATCCGTAAATATGCAGGTCCAAAGGCAGAGGTTAAGCTGCTTGCCGGTAAAAATCCTTCAAAGATTTCTCCCACGGATTCACGAGCTTTCAAGGCTATTAGAAAAATCTGCAAGAGTATGGATCCCAAAGCAATCGTTGCACCTTACCTTGTTATGGGCGGTACAGACTCACGTCAGTATGAGGATGTTTGTGATAACATCTATCGTTATTCACCGTACCTTATGACAACAGGTCTTTTGCTTACCACACACGGTACAAATGAAAGAATTCCTGTTTCTTCACTTGAAGATGGTGTTGCATTCTTTAAGCGCTACATAAGAGAGCTTACCTGTGATTAAACTTATATAACAATAAATCCGACTACGCAATCCTAGTGAAAGTGTAGTCGGATATTTTTATAATGCTTCAATTGTAGCTTTGAATATTGTAAAGAATTTCTCTAAAACCTCTTTATCATCCTTGTTACCTCTTAAACACATTGAAGCACTCAGTTTGCCGTTGATGGTAAGTGCTGTCATAACTGCACAGGGCTTGTTCTTAGCTGCGCCCGCAACAAATGCTGAAATAGGTGAGCTTCCGGATAAATTAAAACCCATTCTGTCAACTGCGCCAACGTTACTTACTGAAAATACAGGGTTGTTATAAAACAGTTTTACTGCATTCTCTGCTTGAATGTAGGTCATTGATTTGTATGCAAAGTTGAGAAGAGGAAGACCGTGTAAACCCATGAAGGGGTCGCTTTTAATTTCCCTCATTCTTTCGGATACTCTTTCAAGAATTGTGTCAAAAGAGCCTCCTGTACCTGTAATGGAGCAATGTGAGAATGAAACGTGGTTGGTGTATCCCAACGTGGATAAATCTCTGATATGACGTCTTAAGTCCGTTGCACAGGCGATGCTTACCGCTTCATTTTCCGGCATATCCGTAATAGTTGCCAGTGCGTTAATAAATGATGCAATAAGCAGGTCTGTGACCGTTGCTCCTTTTTCTTTTGCATATTCAACGGCTTTTTGAAACTTGTCAGCTTCAATCTGTCTTGACACAATGATAATCTCATTTGTCTTTGCCAAAGTTTTAAACGGCATTGTTCTTTTTATCCGGGGTGAAATATTTGCAAGTTGTTTTTTAGCGGACTTCATAGTTTCCTTGTCCATATCCTTATAGACTTCCTTATAGCTTCGTGAGCCGCTTGAAAATGCAACAGGGGAAACACCGTTGAGGTCATATTCCGTATAGTTTTTGCAGAAATCGTACCAGAAAGCTTTGTAACCGCCGCCGTCAAAAAGCATATGATTCCATATGAATAACACATAAGTATTGCCATCACAGTAGTAAAGGCCGATTTTTATCTGAACGTTGCTTTTTAAAGGAATTTGTATTTTAAAAAACTCTTCTCGTGCAAGCTCAATATCGTTAACGTGTTTTACTGTGACAACATCGTCAATGTGATAGTCAGAAACCCTCCAATACGGTGCAAGAGGACTGTTGATTACCTGTGAGTGCATAAACGGTGCACATTCAAGGCAACAAATAAGTACATTTTTAAACTTTTCTTCATCTATCTCAAAGCCGTAATCAACCTCAAAACGTGCAAGCCTGTCCATATATTTACGGCACATAAGATTTACCTTATCGTACATCTCCGTGGGATATTTCTTCTGCTGCATATATGGTGTTTCGGCCTTGTGCTTCAAAAGGTCTTTTATAACTTTTTCATCGGTAAGACCTTTTTTTCTGAGAATTTCGGTTTCAGTGTTAAAATCGAATTTTTTCATTATCAGTCCTCAACGTGTGAAAAGAAAAAGTCACGCTTTTCATCTGTGTCAATAACCTTAAGAGGCTTTACCTGATTAAGGTTTGCACCACGGCTCCTGAGTACTTCTCTGTAATCATCGTAAGTTCCGGATTTAAGGAATTTAACCTCACAATGACCGAGTGCACCACTCTTGATAAGGGGCTCAACACTTACGTTACCTTTGCACAGCATTTCCTCAAAGGTTTGATCGTATCGGGCTTTCTTTTCATCACTTACAGAGTCTGCAGCTTCAACAAAGAGAACATAGTGTCCGGGAGATGTTGTTCTGTCAGGATAAATACTATAGCCGATGTACATATCGTCCATTTCTTCTGAAAGATTTGCAACAATTTCATCAAATGCAAGTGAACTTACCTTTTCACCACTTATGTTTGCAATCTGATTGAGCCTGTAGCAAAATGTGATTTTTGGTGACTGGTTATAGTAGCCTGTTACTTTTACAACATCTTCAATTCTGTAACGATAGAAGCCGCTCATATTAGTAAGGATTATTTCATATTCCTTGCCAACCTCAAGGTCCTTAATTGTAAGGAGATTGTCATAACCCTCCTGATCAATAGGACGGAATTCATAAAAACCGTTCTGCGGAAGAATAACGTATTCAAATGAGTTGAATTCAAGGGGAATTGCCATAAAGGCTTCTGTTGCGGTGTAGCCAAGATAATGCATAGGAATGTCTTCACCCAGGTATCTTCTCAGTTTCTTCTGATAAAAGCTGAGTGAGCCTGTTCCCATACCATACATCCAACCAACGTTTGGCCATATACGCGGTATAATAGGTGATTCATCAAAGCCTTTTCTGAATTCACGACGAAGCTCCTCGGCACGCTTGGGGTTGGGCTTGAGCTTTTTATTGTATTTCTCTCTGATTTCCTGAGGTACTCTTACATTGTCGTTGATGATACCTTTTTCAATATCATCACAAAGCATTTCCCAGTTTTCTTCCATATAGAAGAACATCGATTCAAGCGTTGTAATGAATATTGTACCGAGATAGCTGATTTTTTTGCTTGGCAAAGCAAAACGAAGCTTCATATAGTGCATATCCATATCCACACCGGGCTCAGGGAAAAGAACTTCCTTGGGAGAGGTTGTGAATGTCTCAACTATTGATTTTACGTTAAGAAGGGGAATTGATGAAAGACAGCTTATTGTACCGCCCTTAACCTTTCTGCAACCGATTTCCGCAGTAAGTAAACCCTTTTGTGCAGGTAAAGTCTTACCGTGCTGTGCGAACCACTTTACCGCACAACCAACAGGTGCACTGAAGCTGAAGCACTGACAAACCCACTCTGCCCAATATGAAAGTGGAACTAACTTCTGCTTACCAGTACTGCCTGAGCTTTCAGTGAAACGGCGTACATACATATTTGTTATAAGACCCTTTTCACCGTTTGCCATTCTCCATACATAATCGTCATAATCGGCATAAACGGAAAGCGGAACAATTCTCTGATAATCCTCAATAGACTTAACATCCTTGAAGTTATGTAGCTTGCCGTAAACAGTAGATTTG
>JAZNLJ010000133.1:0-11885 GCA_045579005.1 Acutalibacteraceae bacterium
ACAAATTAAAATTTGTTATATTCCAAAACCTACAAATATTTATTAATTGCGGGATTTTGGATGCAGAACGCCGTTTTAGTGAGCGACGCTGTATGAAGATACTGCGAGCGAACTAAAACAAGTTATGCGCCAAAATCACCAATTAATCAGTTACTACGCCTTTTTTGAGGATAATATTTGCATAAAGTGCCATTTCTGAGGTTGCAATAATAGCATAAGCCTCTTTTGCACGGTCATAGAAAGCAAAACGCTCTATCTGTGACATCTGGGTTTCACCGTTGTTCTTGTTTACGATATCCTGATACTCTGCCCAGATTGTGGGTGTGGGGTCACCCTTTGTTGTAGCCATAAGCATAACCGGGCTGTCAACGTAGGTGTCAAGGGGCATAAGCTTGAGAATAGCATCAAGAAGCTCGGGCACGTTGTGTCCGTCGCAACGGATAAGGCGCTGTGCATTTGACGCAGCAGGGAAATTGCCGTCACCAATTACGATTTCGTCACCGTGACCCATCTCATCAAGAATTTTGAGAAGCTCAGGTGAAATAATATTTGGAATTCCTTTTAACATAATAAAAACCTCCGAAAAGTTTATTTCTTCAATTGTCTTATATCTTTACCTTCAAAGGTAATAACCTCAAAGGAGTTAAGACGTGAAACAACACGCTGACCGTAACGTTCTTTAAGCTCATCAACAGAAAGGTTTGATATTATAATCATAGCTTTGCCTGAAAGTATGGCATTATTTATAAGCTCATTGACAGCTGCCTGTGAAAATGCGGTAGAAAATTCTGCACCAAGGTCATCGATAATAATAAGGTCGTTATTGAACAGCTCTTCCTCAATACTGTCGGCACTTCTACCGAAGCGCTCCCTTTCCATCTGCTTAAGGAGACTTCCTGCTGAGGAATAATAAACGCTGTAGCCTCTTTGTGTAAGGCGGTTAAGCACTGCAAGGGCAAGGTGTGTTTTGCCGAGACCCGTGCCACCACTAAAGAAAAAGCTATTGCTACGTGGAGAGAAATTTTCCGCATAACTCTTAAGCATAGCAAGGCAACCACCCATATACTCGCGTTGTGTTAGCCTTGGTTCTGCTTCCATTTTTATTTTGTCACTATAGTACTCTATATCAAAGGTTTTGAATGTTGCACCGGCAAGCATAGGACTGCAAGCCAGCTCTCCGACAGAAAGCTGTTGAAGTAAGGCGAGGTGGCATTCACAAAGCTTGCCGTTAAGAATACCCGAGTCCTTACATAATTTGCAGGAATAAGGGATATCGAGATAATCCTCAGGATATCCTGCTGCAACAATAAGCTCTTTGCGAGCCTTCTGTGCCTCAAGGTTACGCTTGGCAATGGCAGAAACATCCACACTCTTACCCTTTGCACCTACGCTCCTGATTACCTCAAGTGCGGCATTTTTCATTTCTTCCTCAATAGTAGCAAGCTCGGGATTTTTACCTAAAAACTCCTTACGACGCATATCTGCAAGGCGCTCTGCCTGTTCACGTCTGTTCTTAAGCTCAGCTTCAGCCTTCTGATAAATTAATTCTGAAAACTTCAAGTGTTATCCTCCCCTTCTGCATATTTCTTTGCCCAGTCAAGGACACTATTTCTGCCTATGTCATCGGTAGTAAATGTTTGTTCTACCTTTTTGGGAATAAATTTTTTCTCTTTTTCCTGTACCTGCTCAGGCTCGGTAATGCCCGAAGCAACCCATTTTTTAAGAAGCTTATTGGCGTCTGACATAGTTTTATTGCTTTCTTCAAGTGCATAGCGTACAAGTCGGGGTGTGCACTCCCAGTTAACCGCCCAATCACGCAGGAATTTTGCAACCCTCGGTGTGGGAACTGCGGAGTCAAAACCTGCACACTCTCTGATTTCGTCAAACATACCCTTCATCTTTTCGAGAGAGAGTAATTCTTTCTCCACAAGCTCAAGGGTATCAATTCCCCTTTTTGCCCAATCCTCTGCCCTTGATTTAATAGCGGCAGATGAAGTCTTGCCCTCGCACTTCTGATGCTGTAAAAGTGTGATTATAACCTCAGGCGGAAAGCCGTAATAGTCATATATCATCAGTATGAGTGCCTGTGTGTCATAACCGAAGGTTCCCAGAATCATCTGAGCCTCATTATATATAATGGTAAGCTCAGGCTCTTCCTTAAGCCTCATAGCAATCTCGCGTGGGGTGGGCTTCTTCACAGGAAGTGATTTTACAGAAACGGGTGCGGGCTTTGGTACCTCTCCCACAGCAACCTCACAAGGAGTTTTGGCATTTGCGGAGGCTTCCTGTGCTTTTGCGGGATTTCGTGTGCTGTCAATCCTTATTACTCCGTAGGACTGCCAATACACAAGGCAATCACTTACCTCGCCCTCCGGCAGACCCGTACAAGCGGCAATCTGCTCAGCACTCTCCGTGCCATCGGGATTTCTGAGAATAAAAAGCAAAACCTTAAAGCTTGCTACAGGAGCAAGCTTTAAGTGTTTATCAATAATATCTGTCGGTACGGCAACCGCGCCGTTGAGATAATCGCAATTTAACTTTACCATATTATTCAGGGAATTTTGCAAGAACGCCTACGGACTTGCCGTTAACGTACTGCGCAATACCTACCATATCAATATTTTTAGAAAGTGTACGACCCGCAATAAGGTAACCTCCCTTGGGTGACAGACAGATGTCCTTTGCACTTTCATCATTTGTACCGCCAAAGGAACGAGCCCAGGTAAGCTCACCGCCTTTGCTGAAGGAAGCAATAACAATATCGTCACCGCCACGTGTTGTGATACCCTTAAGATCACGTGTAGAGGAGTTTGAACAGCCTGTTGCTACAAAAGTGCCGTCCGCCTTCTCAACAACCGCTACAAGGTCATCATCATACTGGCCGCGGAATGGTCTTGCAAACTCTACGTCAAGTGAATCCTGGAATTTCATAATGTATGCATCATAGCCGCCACGTGAAGCCAGTTCACCGGTGAACATGCTGGCAGGATTACCTTTGTCTGAGGAGTTGGATTTACCTACAACCACAACACCACCGTCTGCACAGGAAGAAATACCTGTGAAGGTTTCGTTACCTGTACCTGCAATAACTGCCACATCAATATATTTGCCGTTACTGTCGAATTTACATACACCGCTGTCATTCATACCGATAGCGGGGAAAAGCTCACCAGACGTAAACGTACCTACAACGAAGATATTGTTCTGGTTATTTACGGCAACACCCTTGAAGCCGTCACCGTTACCACCCACAATGTTTTTCCATACAACGTTACCGTTGGGGTCATACTTAACAATAGCCGCAGCGGACTTTGCCGGGGGCTTGTTGAAGCCTGCCGCATCCTTGTCATTTGAACCGACCGAACCGACACAAACTATGTTGCCGTCCTTGTCAAGAGCAGCAGAATAGAACATATCAACGGTGCTGGTACCGAAGTTTTTATACCATATCACATTACCGTTCTTGTCAAATTTATAAATAGCGGCATCGTAGTAGCCATAACCTTTCTGACCACCTATATCCTTACCATAGCCTACAGCATAGAAGGAGCCGTCATCGCAGGTAACAACATCCACAAGGTTTGTATTACCCTTTTTGCTTCCGACAGCCTTGCGCCACTTCACTTCACCGTTATCATCATATTTGGAGATAACAGTATAAGGACTCTGGAGACCGGCAGCCTTAAACTCCGCCATATTTCCGTCCTTGGAGTTTGTAACATTAAGAGCGATATAGTCGCCATTCTTGAAGGCATCAACAGCAGAGAAGAAATCTGCCTGTGTACCGCCCTGTGATGACTTCCATTCAATTTCTGCAGGGTCAACCGTTATAGGATTGCTTGTAAGCTCAATAATTGTGGTGAATACGTTACCCTGGTTATCAATCGCAGTATTACCCTTACCGTCGGTAACGGGAACAGCTATTGTGCCGAGAACGATATTACCTGTCTGCTGGTTGGGGTCCTGAACAGCATCAACCTGAGTTGTAACAGTATTACCTTTTTTATCTGTTACCTCTTCACCTGCTTTATCTGTAACTGCAACAGGGATTGTAACCTTCTGCTCCTTAAAAACAACCTTGGTTACAGCTTCACCGTTCTTATCTGTAACTGCCTTACCGTTGGCATCTGTTACCTTAACAACCTCAGTCAGGGGCTCAAGTGTAACGGGAACACCCTCGGCATCAGTAACTGCGATACCATTGTAGTCAGTAACAACAACAATTCTGGTATCTGTTGTGCTGACAACTTCTTTTTGTGCAGGCTTGTGATTCTTAAGTACAACTGCCAGAACAACCGCCGCAATAATCATAACCGCAATCACGGGAATAATTACGGCAAGCTTCTTCGCCTTGGGGCTGAGAGACTTTTTATTGCCTGCAGGTGCAACAGCGGGAGCATCCTTCCCCTGTGCCTTCAGTTCTGCTTGTTTTTCAGCCATTTCCTCGCGGGCAATGAGAACTGCCTTGGGCACGTTGCCGGCAGGCTTCCCGGAAGCGCCCTTTTTCTTGTCCACCATGGGTGGCGGAGCAGGTCTCTTCACAGGCTGTGGATTTTTGTTCTTGTTGTCGTCCATTATATGACCTCCGATAAAAGGATATATTTCATTCGCATTTCCTCATTGTGAGCATACACGCTCATTCTATGTTATATTATCACATAGTTTTCTTTTTTTCAATTATAAAATCTTAACAATAATATTTTCATTACATATTACCTAAAAAACAGGGTGAGTTATTATGAAATATCAATAATTTTTACATATTACTCAAAAAAATCATTGAAAACGCAAAATTTATGTGCTAAAATAACAAACTATAGTAGCCAGATTGTATTTAACAAATTTGAGTTACCGTATTTGGGGCAGAAAACGCCTTATAACAATAATTATCCGCAATGGTTTTTAAACATTGTTCAGGGAGGAATTTTTTTGAAAGCATACACTACAGAAAACATCCGCAACGTCGTAATTGCGGGCCACGGCGGCAGAGGTAAAACAACTCTCGCTGAAGCTATGCTTTATATTTCCGGTGCATCTGACAGACTTGGTAAGGTTGCAGACGGCAATACAGTAATGGACTTTGACGCCGAAGAAAAGAAGAGAAAGGTTTCTGTTTCATCAGCGGTTGCAAACCTTGAATGGAACAATAAGAAAATAAATATCATCGACACTCCCGGTCTTTTCGACTTTGAGGGTGGCAGAAGCGAAGGTATCCGTGCAGCAGAGGCAGCAGTTGTTGTTCTCTCAGCAAGCCATGGTGTTGACGTTGGTGCTGAAAAGGCTCTCCGTTCAGCAGGCAGACGCGGTCTTTCAAAATTCATCGCAGTTTCAAAGTGCGACGGCGAGGACCGTGACTTCTACAAGACTCTTAATGCTTTAAAAGAAAAATACAGCACAGCAATCTGTCCCGTTGTTGTTCCTTATATGGTTGGCGGCAAAGTTGACTGCTACGTAAACTTCCTTCAGAATAAAGCATTTACTTATGATAACGGCAAACCCACACAGGTTGATATGCCCTCTGACCCTGTTATCGACGATATTCACGCAGCATTTACAGAGGCTGTTGCTTCTGCTGACGACGAGCTTATGATGAAATTCTTCGAGGGTGAGGAATTCACTCACGACGAAATCGTTGCAGGTCTTTCACAGGGTGTTGCCGAGGGTACGGTTGTTCCCGTATATGCTTGCTCAGGTCTCACAACAGATGCTGTTGACCTTCTTCTCAACGGTATCACAAAGCTCGCTCCTGCTCCTAAGGGCGAAGCTGACCTTACCTGCGATGCCAATGGACCTCTTGCAGCAATCTGCTTCAAAACAGTTGCCGACCCCTTCATAGGTAAGATGTCCTTCTTTAAAGTTATTTCAGGTAAGATTACGCCTGCCACAAAGGCTTACAATGCCCGCACCGAGGAAGAAGAAAAGATGGGCAAGCTGGTTATGGTTAAGGGCGCAAAGCAGGAAGATGTTACAGAAATCACCGCAGGTGACATCGGTGTTGTTACAAAGCTTTCAGGCTTCAAGACAGGCGATATAATGTGCGAAGCAAAGAATCCTGTTGCTCTTGATGGTGTTGACTTCCCCGCTCCTTGCTACTCAATGGCAGTTAACGTTGTTAAGAAGGGTGAAGAGGATAAGGTTGCTTCAGGTCTTACAAAGCTTGCTGAGGAAGACGGCGCAATGCTCTTCTATACAAATAAAGAAACTAAGGAACAGGTTATTTCAGGTCTTGGTGAACAGCACCTTGAATCAATCGTTTCCAAGCTTAAAAATAAATTCGGTGTTGAGGTTGAGCTTACTGCTCCCCGCGTTGCATACCGCGAAACTATCCGTAAGGTGGTTGACAAGCAGGGTCGTCATAAGAAACAGTCAGGCGGTCACGGTCAGTTCGGTGACGTGTGGATTCGTTTTGAGCCTTATATGGGCGAAGAAGATTTCGTTTTCACATCTGACGAGGTTGTTGGTGGTGCAGTTCCTAAGAACTTCTTCCCCGCTGTTGAAAAGGGCTTGCGCGATTGTATCGCAGGCGGTCTTATCGCAGGCTATCCCATGGTAGGTATCAAGGCATGTCTCCACGACGGTTCATACCACCCTGTTGACTCATCAGAAATGGCATTCAAGATGGCTGCAAGAATCGCATTCAAAGCCGCTATTCCTGAGGCTTCTCCCGCAATTCTTGAACCCGTTGGTACTCTTAAGGCTTACGTTCCGGATGATAACCTTGGTGATATCATCGGTGACGTTAACAAGCGTCGAGGCAGGGTTCTCGGTATGGGTCCTGCAGAGGAAACCCAGACTCAGGAGCTTGTTGCTGAAGTTCCCATGGCAGAAATGAGCGACTTCGCTATTGCACTTCGTTCAGTAACAGCAGGCAGAGGCTACTTTACACTTGACTTTGCCCGCTATGAGGATGCTCCGCCCCACATCAAGGAAAAAGTTATTGCAGAAGCAAAACTTGAGGATGATGACGAATAAGATTAAAAAAGCCACCTTAGGGAGTGTAAATTAATGATTTAATAGTCTTAAATCATTAACTTTGGTGCATAGCTTCGTTAAAATGCGAGGGAACCCGTCAGGGTGCCCTCGCATTTATGCCTTGCTCTGCATCCAAATTTAAAAGATTTAAGATGCTGTGCAGTTTAAATTCAGATAGTTTTCGTTCAGACGAAATGATAAAAGCATCGTAAGGCTGGCGCCTACGATGCTTTTTCATAAAGTATTAACGGAAAATATCAAATTTTAACCTAATAAATCTCTTATTTACACTCCCTGGAGTGGATTTTAAGTTTATTATGAGTTTATTATGAGTTTATGAGCTCCTTCATACTGAACATACCATTCTCTTTATCAGCAATAAACAAAGCAGCATTTACAGCACCTGTTGCAAAAATTGCTCGTGAACGTGCTGAATGGGAAAGGGTAACAATTTCATCATTGCCTGCAAAGATTACCTGATGCTCACCAACAATAGTACCGCCACGAATTGAATGAATACCAATTTCGTTACCATTGCGCTTCTGTCTTTTGGAGTGGCGGTCATACTCGAAATAGCTTTCCGGTAATTCCTCTTTAACAGCGTTACCAAGCATAATTGCAGTACCGCTTGGTGCATCCAATTTCTGATTGTGGTGTGCCTCAACGATTTCTACATCAAAGCCGTTTCCAAGTACCTTTGCAGCAATTTTTGAAAGCTCGCAAAGAAGACTTACACCCATTGAATAGTTGTAACTGAAGAATACCGGAATTTCCTTTGATGCATCCTCAACAGCACTAATCTGCTCGTCGGTAAGACCTGTTGTGGCAAGAACTATGCCGGTATTTGTTCTTGTAGCATAGGCTAACATATCGGAAAGCAGTGCCGGATTAGAAAAGTCGATAATAACGTCTGTTTCGACGTTTACCTCGTCATAATTACCGAATACAGGAAAGCCGAGGGTTGAATCATCAATGATATCAATACCTGCCACGATTTCGCAATCCTTACGATTTTTTATAATATCGGCTACGAAGCGACCCATTCTGCCACAACAACCGCTTAATAATACTTTTGTCATAAACTTCCTCCGTAAGAGTGAGAATAACTCACCCTTCCTTTTATATCATATTGTGTTTTTTGAGAACAGACCTCAGATACGCCTCGTTCTTCTCATTCAGAGGGGAAAGGGGCATTCTGCATCTGCCAACATCCTGACCCATCATACACATGGCTGCTTTAACGGGAATGGGGTTCACGTCACAGAAAAGTGCATTGCATAGGTCTATATATTCAAGCTGTAGCTTAGCGCTCTCAGCGATTTTGCCCTCTATACCAAGCATTGCAATATCGTGTGCAAGCTTTGGTGCAACATTGGAAAGAACGGATATAACGCCCTTTGCTCCAAGTGCAGTGAATGCGGTAATCTGGTCGTCGTTACCTGAGTAGAAATTAAGCTCGTCACCGCAAAGTGCCATACATTGTGCAAGGTGTGAAATATCACCGCTTGCTTCCTTTGCGCCATTTATGAGAGGCAGTTTAGAAAGCTCAAGATATGTTTCAGGCTTGATTGTAACACCTGTGCGACTTGGTACGTTATAAAGAATAATGGGAGTAGAAACTCTATCGTGAATGTAGGTGTAGGACTCAATGAGACCGTCCTGAGATGCTTTGTTATAATAGGGGGTAACCATCAGAAGTCCGTCAACGCCCATAGCTTCAGCATCGTTGGAAAGCTTTACGGCGTGAACTGTATCATTAGAGCCTGTGCCTGCAATGACAGGAATTCTGCCACCAACAGTTTCAACAGTGAATTTAATAGCCTCAACGTGTTCGTCGTAAACAAGAGTTGATTTTTCACCTGTTGTTCCGCACACAACAATAGCATCGGTACCGTTTGCAATCTGATTTTCTATTATTTCTTCAAAAAGAGGAAAATTGATTTTCAGCTCGTCACCCGTAAAGGGAGTAACAATAGCAACGCCTGCGCCTGTGAAAATTGGCTTTTTCATATGGTAACCTCCGTTAAAATATATAGAAATGATAAGGAGAGAAAAGAGAGAATTACCCCTGCTTTTCTCTCCTTAAGAGTATGCATATCAATTATAAAAAATGTTTAAATTTTGTTCAAATGCTTTTTATACAGAACTTAAATAGTCGATATACAAGCTACGCTTATTCGATATATTTTGTGAACAAAATTCGATATGTTCTCACTACGCTCAAACTCGATATGATATAAATCCTTATATTCTCGTGCCGTCAGGCACATATCGAACCGAGGGTATATCGAAGCGTTAGCTATATGGAAAATCCGTAGGATTTATATCGCTGCCTTGCAAGGCAAGGCACAATCAGTCCATATATCCTTCTGCACAGAGAAGCTCTGCAAGAAGAACTGCACCACCTGCTGCACCACGGAGGGTGTTGTGAGCAAGACAAACGAACTTATAGTCGTATTGTGTGTCCTCACGGAGTCTGCCGATGGAAACTGCCATACCGTTTTCAAGGTTTCTGTGAAGCTTTGTCTGAGGCATATTGTCCTCTTCAAAATAGTGGAGGAACTGCTTGGGTGCAGAGGGGAGCTCCAATTCCTGTGCTCTGCCCTTGAAGTTTTTCCACATTTCAATCATATCTTCCTTAGCAGGCTTGTTCTCAAAGCGTACAAATACTGCGCCCATATGACCATCGGAAACAGGAACACGGATGCACTGTGCTGTGAAGTGAGGCTCTGTTGCAGAAACGATTTCGTTACCAACAATTTTACCCCAGAGCTTAAGGGGCTCCTTTTCACTCTTTTCTTCCTCGCCGCCAATGAAGGGGATAACGTTATCAACCATCTCAGGCCATCTCTCAAATGTCTTACCTGCACCTGAAATTGCCTGATATGTACAAACAACAACGTCCTTAACAGTGTATTTATCGTGAAGGGGGAAGAGGGCAGGAACATAGCTCTGAAGTGAGCAGTTTGATTTTACTGCAATAAAGCCACGCTTTGTGCCGAGACGCTCTCTCTGAGCCTTAATAATCTCGATATGCTCGGGGTTAAGCTCCGGAACAACCATAGGAACGTCTGCTGTCATACGGTGAGCAGAGTTGTTAGAAACAACAGGACACTCAGCCTTTGCATATTTTTCCTCAAGGAGCTTTGTTTCATCCTTGCTGAGGTTAACTGCACAGAATACAAAATCAACTTCTGAAGCAATTTTCTCGATATCCTTTTCAGCATCAAGAATTGTCATATCAAGATACTTTGCGGGTGTGGGCTCCTCCATGCACCAACGGTCACCAAGAGCCTCCTTGTATGTCTGACCTGCTGAACGTGATGATGCTGCGAGTACGGTTACATCAAACCAAGGATGCTCATTGAGCAAAAGAGCAAAACGCTGACCAACCATACCGGTTGCACCGATGATACCAACTTTATACTTTTTCATCGTAATTACCTCCATATCAAAAATTACTCTTGTAAATGTGTGATAAATGAATTATAATATAATCCGCTTTTTAACTTATGTATAATACCATTTTACAATAATTAAGTCAATATTTTAGTAAATAAATATTAAGAAAATAAAGGAAGAGCTATGAATAAATCGGATTTTTTCTATGATTTACCTGAGGAGCTTATTGCACAGCATCCCATAGAACCTCGCGACCACTCACGTATGATGGTTCTTTCTAAAGAGGACAACTCCATTGAGCACAAGCATTTTTACGATATTTGTGACTATTTTAAGCCGGGTGACTGTCTTATTCTCAATAACACAAGAGTTTTGCCTGCACGCATTTACGGCACAAAGAAGGGCACAGGCGCAAACGTAGAGTTTCTTCTGCTCAATCAGATTGAAACCGACCTGTGGGAAACACTTGCAGGACCCGGCAAGCGTGCCAGGGAAGGGTCAGAATTCGCCTTCGGTGACGGTATTTTGGAGTGTCGTGTCCAGGAGGTTCTGGAAAACGGTAACAGAATTATCCGTTTTTCCTACGACAAAAGTGACAATATCTTTTCGATTCTTGATAAAATCGGTCAGATGCCACTTCCTCACTACATTACTGCTGAGTTAGAGGACAAGGAGCGTTATCAGACAGTTTATTCAAAAGAACTGGGTTCAGCAGCCGCACCAACCGCAGGGCTCCACTTCACAGACGAAACATTGGACAGAATCAAGGCTATGGGTGTTAATATCGGCTATGTAACACTCCACGTCGGTCTCGGTACATTCCGTCCTGTTAAAGCTGATAAAATAGAAGACCATAAAATGCATTCGGAGCATTATCATTTACCAAAAGAAACTGCTGATTTGATTAACAAGACCAAGGCAGCAGGCGGCAGAGTTATTGCTGTTGGTACCACAAGCTGTCGCACACTTGAAAGTGTTGCTGAATTCTGTGGTGAAATTCGCGAAGATGACAGATTTACTGATATTTTCATTTATCCCGGTTATCGGTTTAAGTGCATTGACGGACTTCTTACTAACTTCCATTTGCCTGAAAGCACCCTTATAATGTTAGTCAGCGCACTTTACGGATATGACAAAACCTTAACTGCCTACAGGGAAGCCGTTAAGGAAAAATACAGATTTTTCTCTTTCGGTGACTGTATGCTTATTATTTGATTTGTGAGGTACATGATGTATAAGTTACTAAAAAAAGAGGGGAATGCACGTCGCGGTGAATTCACCACAGTTCACGGCACAGTACAGACACCCGCATTTCAAAATGTTGCTACCTGCGGTGCAATCAAGGGTGGTCTTTCCGCCTACGACCTTAAGGAAATTGATTGTCAGGTACAGCTTTGCAACACCTATCATCTGCACGTAAGACCCGGTGACAAGCTTATCAAAGAACTGGGTGGCCTTCATAAGTTTACAGGCTGGAACGGACCCATCCTTACAGATAGTGGTGGTTTTCA
>JAZNLJ010000134.1:0-10146 GCA_045579005.1 Acutalibacteraceae bacterium
TAGGTACGGTATCCTCTTCAAATGGTTTGACTGTTGAAAATATGTGGTTATTCTTTTTAGTTACACCTATACCGATTTCATCAGTTGTTTTGGGATTATTTTTAAAATCAAAGGGATATAAATATAAAAAGAATGTTATAACAGGCGTTATAATGACAATTCTATTGTGTATATACGGCTCTTTTGTATTTATTTTCTAATTTAATAATTAAGGAGTATATAAATGTTTAACCCACAGATAGTTAAAGACCAATGCGTAGAATGGATACGTGATTTTTTCGATAAAAACGGTAATGGATGTAATGCCGTTGTAGGTATTTCAGGCGGCAAGGACAGCTCGGTTGCCGCTGCACTCTGCGTGGAAGCGCTTGGCAATGATCGTGTTATCGGTGTGTTAATGCCTCAGGGTGAACAACACGATATTGATAAGGCATTTATGCTTGTAAACCACCTTGGAATAAAACACTATGTCGTGAACGTAAAGGCTGCTGTTGACGGTATTTTAAACGCTTTCCCTCAGGATTTACAGATTACCTCACAGACCGTACAGAACATTCCGCCACGAATCAGAATGTCAACACTCTATGCAGTTTCACAAAGTTGTAACGGCAGAGTTTGTAATACCTGTAACCTTTCCGAGGATTGGGTTGGTTACTCAACACGCTACGGTGACTCGGTTGGTGATTTTTCACCTATGTCAAACCTTACGGTAACTGAGGTAAAGGAAATCGGATATCTGCTCGGTCTTCCCCGCGAGCTTGTTGACAAAACCCCCATTGACGGACTTTGCGGTAAAACCGATGAGGAAAACCTCGGCTTCACCTACGCCGTGCTTGACCGCTATATCAGAACGGGCGAAATTGACGATGAAGCCACAAAGGAGCTCATTGACAAACGTCACAAGGCAAATCTTTTCAAGCTACAGCTGATGCCCATCTTCGACCCTAAGATTGAAACAAAAGCATAAAACACGAAAAAAGCGTTGCAAGAACCTGCAACGCTTAATTTTTATTCATATATTCTTGTAACGCTGAACTGTGTTGGTGAGGCGCCGCTGAGTGTATCGCCCTCAAGTGTACCGCTCAGATCAATCATAACATAATTATCAGGCTGAACTATCCATTCATAGGAGGTAAAGTCAAATTGCCCTGTACTTTCATTATAAGTAACCTTGAGAATATATTCACCATCCGGTGTTACCCAAGTATCGGGTAAATTATAAAATTTAAAGTTGGCATAATACTCCCCCTCTTGCTCATAAACAGTAAGAGTAAGACCTGCATCATCCGCTCCGTTGAAATAGGAACCCTGATATTCGCCAACAAGACTCTGATAATAACCCTCTATCTCACGCTGATGCTCTGATTCGGAAACTGCTGCGGCAAGTTGAGCCTTATCAATAACACTCTTCACAGAAAAACTGGCAACAACAGCAACCACAATAAAAACAAGAATAACACTAAACGTAATAACCAAGGTTTTCTTGCGCTTCATATCAGCTTTTTTGCGTTCAATTTGAACAATATCACAAACAGGACAAAGCCCTGTTGCAGCATCAATTTCTGTACCGCATTTTTCACACAATGACATAACTCCACACTCACCTTAATAAATATAATATGAGATAATTTTACTTTTGAAGATACATTTTGTCAATTAGATATATAAACTAAAAATCAAAATTTATTTTGTTTATTTATAATATAAAAAATTAAAATATAGGGTTGACATTTATAGGCTGAAATGATATCATACCAACAGTTAGCCACGGCTAACCAACAAGAAAGGTGGGTTACAATGAATCTGACGCAGATCGAATTAGGCAAAGAGAGAACAATCAGGAGCATCTCAACCCACGATAATGAGTTGGAAGCATTCCTCTTTTCACTGGGATGCTTTGAAGGAGAAAAAATTACAGTTATCAGCCGTCGCAAAAGTGGTTCCATTGTGGCAATCAAGGACGGCAGATACAATATCGACACTCCTCTCGCACAGGCTATAGAGGTTTTTTAACAGAGATTAATACTCTGCATATTTTTTCACCCACAAAGTTAGCGTAGGCTAACTCAAATCATTAAGGAGGTTTATTTATGCAAATTGCTATGACCGGTAACCCTAATAGCGGTAAAACGACTATGTTCAATGCTATTACAGGCAGAAACGAAAAAGTCGGTAACTGGGCAGGCGTTACTGTTGACATAAAAAAAGGTTCCGTAAAGAAATCTCTTAATGATTCTAATGAAAAGATTATCGCGGTTGACTTACCCGGTGCTTACTCAATCTCCCCTTTCACTGCTGAAGAAAGTGTAACCAGGGATTACATATTGGATGAAAGACCTGATGTTATAATAAATATTGTGGATGCCACAAATTTAAGCAGGAGTCTGTTTTTTACAACGCAGCTTCTCGAATTAGGTATTCCTGTAGTAATTGCGCTTAACAAAACTGACCTTAATCGAAAAAAGAAAACAGAAATAGATATTGATGAGCTGTCAAAGATAATGAACTGTCCTGTTATTGAAACAATTTCAACCACCAAACAGGGGCTTAAGGAAGTAATTGATTCAGCGTTGTCTCTCAAAGGTAAAGTGCAGATCATGCCTTACACACAAAGCAACATTGATTTCAAGGACAAGTATGCAGTCACAAAGGCAGATAAACAAAGATTCACCTTTGTTGCCAACATCGTCAACCAGGTTGAAACAAGACAGATTTCAACCCACAAAAGGAATACGCAGGATAAAATCGACGATTTGCTTACAAATAAGTGGTTAGGAATTCCCGTTTTTGCAATTATTATGTTCCTTGTTTTCTGGATATCTCAGGCAGGTCCCGGTGTGTGGGTTGCCGATTGGTTAACCGCTTTTTTGGAACGTGGTCAGGATTGGGTTGGCGCACAGTTCAGTGGCGCAAGCCCCTTACTGTACTCCTTACTTATTGACGGTGTTCTCGGTGGTGTGATTGCGGTTGTAGGCTTCTTACCGCTTGTAAAGGTAATGTATTTCCTCATAGCACTCCTTGAGGATTGCGGATATATGGCGCGAGTTTCGGTTATACTTGACCCTATATTCAAAAAGGTTGGTCTTTCAGGTAAATCCGTAATTCCATTTGTAATTGCAACAGGTTGTGCAGTTCCCGGTGTTATGGCTTGCCGAACCGTCCGCACAGAGCGTGAGCGAAGAGCTACCGCAATGCTTGCACCCTTTATGCCCTGTGGCGCGAAACTTCCTGTTATCGCACTTTTTGCCGGTGCCTTCTTTGAGGATGCAACATGGGTCGGACCTCTTATGTACTTCCTGGGAATTGTGATAATCTTCTTCGGTGCGCTTATAATAAACAAAATAACTGGCTACAAATCACGAAAAAGCTTCTTCATTATGGAGCTTCCGGAGTATAAAGTTCCCTCTTTTCTGAGAGCATTCAAATCAATGTGCTCACGTGGTTGGTCTTATATAGTAAAGGCTGCAACAATTATCCTCCTTTGTAACACAGTTGTTCAAATTATGCAGACATTTGATTGGAACCTTAAAGTTGCTGAATCTGCTGATACTTCAATCCTTGCCTCAATTGCAGGACCGTTTGCATATATTCTTATTCCTGTTGCAGGCGTCCTTTCATGGCAGCTTGCTGCAGCAGCCATAACGGGCTTTATAGCAAAGGAAAACGTTGTAGGTACCCTTGCAGTATGCTTTGTAGGACTTGATAACCTTATCAATACAGAGGAACTGACAATGATTGAGGGTGCAGGCAGCGAGGTTGCTTCACTCTTTGCAATCACAAGAGTTGCTGCCCTTGCTTACCTTATGTTCAATCTATTTACCCCCCCTTGCTTTGCGGCAATGGGTGCAATGAACTCAGAAATGAAGAGTAAAAAATGGTTGTTCGGTGCAATCAGTTTCCAACTTGGTACAGGCTTCACAATCGGTTACCTTGTTTATCAGCTCGGCACACTTATCACAACAGGCAAAATGGGTGCAGGCTTCTTACCCGGACTTATAGCGGTTATGGTTTATGCACTTATAATTGCATACTTGTGTGTGAAAGCTGATAAGAAATCGAGGGTGTAAGTTATGAAGGATTTAATTATTGTTGCAATAATTATTGTTATAATTGCACTCGCGCTCATTTACGTTATCCGACAGAAAAAGCAGGGTGCAACGTGTATCGGATGTCCCTATGCAAAGGACTGTGCACAAAAATCCTCTGACAGTGGGTGCTCCTGTAATACAAAATAAAACTTTTGCGTCACTCAATAAAAATGAGTGACGTTTTTATTGTAAAACAATTAAAAGTGTGATAAAATAGCTCGAAATTTATTATCAGGGTGTTATTATGTACTATGGTCTTTTAACTGTTTCCGTCGTGTTATTTGGTATACAGTTTTTATTCAACGACAAATATGAAAAGGAAGCGGGAAATACCACAGCCGCTACCTTTCTGTTTACTTTCATAAGCAGTCTGTCGGGCTTGCTGTGTTTGTTGGTTATTAACAAATTCCGAATTGATGCCACACCATTCACACTCATTATGGCATTTCTCACGGCAGCCAATATAATTGCATACAACTTCTGCTCGTTAAAGGCTATTGAGCACATCAATCTGTCCCTCTACTCATTGTTCGCAATGCTTGGCGGTATGGTGCTCCCCTTTGTGACAGGTATCATTTTCTACAATGAACCACTTACAAAAGGCAATGTAATCTGCCTGGTGCTGATAACAATTTCTCTTGCCCTGACCGTGGGCAAGGGTAATAAAAACAACAAGCTTGCAACACTTTACTATGCAGGTGTGTTTATCCTCAATGGTATGGCGGGCGTTCTCTCAAAAATTTATGCTTCGGGCAATTACAATAAATGTAACGAGGCTGTTTATAGCATCTGGGCGGCTTTTTTCGGTGTTTTAGGTGCAGGTATAGTTCTATTCGCCTTGCGACACAAGTTGCCAAAAATCACCAACAAAGCCTATTTATTCGGCACAGGCTACGGTGTTATCAATAAATTCGCCAATTATCTGCTGCTAATTGCTCTGGCATTCTTACCCGCATCGGTTCAATATCCGTTTGTTACAGGTGGTGTAATGATTGTTTCCACCATAATAAGTGTGCTATGTGGTCAGAAGCCCTCAAAAAAAGAGTTGGGTGCGGTTGCACTCTCTTTTGCGGGTATAATGGCACTCGTTTTAATCAACTGATAATTACAATCAAGAAATATTATTGATTTTCACACAAAACAGGTCTATAATATAGGCGAAATTCAAGAAATGAGGCGATATTATGAATATATGGCACGACATAAACCCCGACAGAATTTCACGCTCATCTTATGCGGCTGTTATTGAAATTTCCAAGGGTAGTAAGATGAAATACGAGCTTGATAAGGAAACAGGTCTGCTCCGTCTTGACCGCGTGCTTTACACGTCAACTCACTACCCCGCCAACTATGGTTTTATTCCCAGAACCTACGCAAAAGATAATGACCCTCTCGACGTGCTTGTGCTCTGTTCTGAGAAAATTGAACCTATGGCTCTTGTGGAGTGCTACCCCATCGGTGTTATTACAATGCTGGATAACGGTGCCCCTGATGACAAGATTATCTCAATCCCCTTCAACGACCCCACATACAGCACATATAAGGACATCAGCCAGCTTCCCGCTCATGTTTTTGACGAGATGAAGCACTTTTTCTCCGTGTACAAAACACTGGAGGACAAAGACACTGCCATTGACGAGGTTAAGGGTGTTCTCGACGCTGTTGCAATAATCGAGGACGCTATAAAAGAATACGATATAAAATTCGGAAAATAACTGAAATTTATGTAAAAATCTCTTGCATTTACTATAACTTTATGGTATTATATTTGACTGTATGAATGGTAAAAGGAGGTGCCACGATGCCCAATATCAAATCTGCAAAGAAGAGAGTGCTTGTTAATGCAACAAAGGCTGCTAACAACAAGTCAGCAAACTCTGCTCTTAAGACTGCTCTCAAGAAAGCTAACGCTGCTATCGAATCAGGCGACGCTAACAAGGCTGAGGCTGTTAAGGTTGCTGTTAAGAAGCTTGACCAGGCTGCTGCTAAGGGTCTTCTTCACAAGAACAATGCAGCTCACAAGAAGTCACAGCTTGTTAACAAACTCAACAAGTCAAACTAATTTTGGCTGAAAGAAGAACCCCGCAACGTTTGTTGCGGGGCTTTCTTTATGCTCATAAACACATTATTTTTTTGAAAGATTGCTGTAATCCCTGATTACTTCAATACTGTTCTTGCGACGTTTCTTTCTCTGTCTGCTTTTCTTAGTAAGAGCAAGGTAAGCAATCACGCCAACCACAGCTATAATAACAAAAGCGACAAAAAGCTTTGATTCCATAAGCTTTTCAAGCCAGTTAAAGGTTGCCCACAGATAGTTCTTTTTCACGGTCTGCTGAGCCACAAGGGTTATTTCGGCAATCTCAACATCCTTATACATCAGCTTTGCCTTACCGATAACATCGCCCTGCTTGACAGGTGCTTTGATCTCTGTGGGAAAATCCTCTGCATACTGAACAGTCATATCCTCGATTGTGATATTCTTATGAATAATTGATGATATATCACTTTGAGGAACGAGAGCAACGTAATCGGAGCCCTGACCGTACTTAACCTTTGCCTCACCGATATTATAAGACGTGTCGGCAATAATCCTCATACGAATATTGGAAAACGCCCACTTGAGAAGATATCTGCACATCAGATATGAGGTATTGCGATTTTCACCATCTAGTGGATAGTTAGTCTTGCCACCCATTGCAATAGCAATATAGGTATAGCCGTCCTTTGTGGCGCTCGTTACAAGACAAGAGCCTGCTTTATCAGTTGCACCTGTTTTAAGACCGATTGCACCATCATAGAAATAGTAGGAATAGTTATTAACAAGGGGATTTGTGTTATAAAGATATCTAACGTCGTCGGTTTTGTTAGTCTTGGGCATTGTTTTGCCGTACTTTGAAGATATCTTGACTATATTATCGTTGGCAAGCGCTGCCTTACTGATAAGGTACATATCATAGGCCGTAGTCTGATTCTGCTTGTCGTTATCAAAGCCCCTCACACTCTTAGAATCCAGCCCGTGTGCATTTGCAAAGTGAGTATTTTTACAACCGAGAGTTTTAACATATTCATTCATCTCGTCAACAAACTTCTGCTGATCACCATTACCGAAGTGCTCGGCAATTACTGCAGCAGCATCGTTTGCGCTTGGCAGGAACATACCATAAAGAAGCATTTCGAAGGTAGTAACCTCCCCTGCTTTGAGACCCATAACTGTGCTGTAGGTACCGCTGAGACTTTCAATAGCCTTTTCAGAGCAAGTGATTTTTGTGTTAAGATCACTTGTTTTATTGAGAGCAACCAAAGCGGTCACAATCTTGGCAAGTGAAGCGGGAGCGGTAATTTTATCGGCATTTTTGGAATAGATTACTGTATCAGTATCCGCATTGACAAGGAGTGCAATATCGGGAGTATACTTGGGTGCCTCAATGTCATAGTTGCCGTTCAGAGTTTTTACCTCGTCCCCCTCTGCGGCAAAACCAAGAACGCTGAAGGGAATTATGAATATAATACAAAATATAAAAATAAACAATTTTTTCATAGACAATCACCGAGAAATGTTATAATATATATGTATAATTATTTGAATGTTACTTGTACTTTTGACATTATAACATCTTATTCGACAAAGTTAAATAGTATTTGTAAAAAAGGAGAATAAAAATATGGTTTTTGTAACCGGTGACACTCATGGTGATCCCAACAGACTTTCAAAGAACGGTCTTAAGAATTTAAAAGCCGGTGACACTCTCATTGTGTGCGGTGATTTCGGCTTTATATGGGATAAATCAAAAAACGAGCAGAAAATTCTCAAGACATTATCAAAAAGAGAATATAATATATGCTTCATTGACGGCACTCACGAAAATTTTGATCTGCTCAACGCCTACCCTCTCACCACATGGAACGGTGGTAAGGTACACCAGATATCCGATAACATTTTCCACCTTATGCGTGGTCAGATATTTGAAATAGACGGCCTTAAAATATTTACAATGGGCGGTGGTGAAAGCCCGGACCTTGATGCAAGGCTCGAAGATAATCCCTGGCTCAAATATGAAATCCCCTCAAAAGAGGAATTGCTTGAGGGTGCAGCAAACCTTGAAGACAACGATTGCAAAATCGATGTTATCATCACACACGAGCCCTCGTCAACAATCAAGGGCTTCCTGAAGCTTGGCGAGAGTGAGTCTGTGCGTGTTACAACACTCAACGCATACTTTGATGAGCTTTCAAGATGCAGTGAATTTAACCGTTGGTTCTTCGGCAGTCTTCACCTTGACAAATATATTTCAAATACATATATCGGTGTTCACAAGGCAATCGTAAACGCCCACACAGGAGAAAGAGTTGCTTTCACTTAATTCAAGATACAAAAAACTCTGTCAGCATTAAAACTGACAGAGTTTTTTTCAACCAATAAATACAACTTCTGTATCGGTAAGCTTTGCAAAAAGTGCGATATCCTCGGCTGTAAGTGCCGTTGAAACAACTGCGTGGTGAGCACCGCCTGCATAAATCCACTTTTCTGCACCTGTTGAAAAATCGGGAAGAATCTTCCACATAACACGTGCAACAGGAAGCTTTGGCATTGGCTCAGGCTGTTTCACAAGCGCAATATCGGCACAGATAAGGCGGAAACGGTCACCCATATCAACCATAGAAACCGCTATACCCTTACCCTCAATACCATCGAAAACAAGCCTTGCGGGAGCTTCCTTGCCACCAATACCGAGAGGATGAACCTCAATCTGCGGCTTTGATGCGGCAAAAACGGGGCTGACCTCAAGCATATGTGAAGCAAGCTCGATTTCCTCACCCTCGGGAAGATCGTAGGTATAATCCTCAAGGAATGCGGTTGCCCCCTCTCTGCCCTCTGCCATTTTACAAAGGACAGCCATAAGAGCACTTGTCTTGTAGTCACCCTCGGGACCAAAGCCGATACCCTTGGACATAACCTCCTGTGTTGCCAGACCCGGAAGCTGTTTCATTCCATACAAATCCTCAAAGGTGTCTGTATAAGCACCGATGCGATTATCTGCGATAAACTTTTCAAGTGCAACGACATACTTAACCTGTTCATTGACAGATGACATATCATCTGTATTAAGTTCGTACTTTTCTAGTAATTCGTCAAGCTTTGCCTTAACCTCAGCCTCGGTAACGTCATCTATAATATCAACAAGGTCACCGATGCCGTAATAGTTTACGTTCCAGCCGAAGCGAATTTCACTCTCCACCCTGTCGCCATCAGTAACCGCTACATCACGCATATTGTTACCGAACATTGCAACACGGAGATTGTGTGAATAGTTCATAGCACAGGCAACGTCAACAAAGCGGTTGATGCGCCTGATAACGCTTTCGTTTTTATAATAGCCTGCAACAACCTCACGCTTTATGCCAAGACGAGTGCATATAAAACCAAACTCACGGTCACCGTGAGCAGCCTGATTAAGATTCATAAAATCCATATCAATGCTGTCATAGGGTAATCTGCGGTTATACTGTGTATGCAAGTGAAGTAACGGCTTTGTAAGTGCCTGCAAGCCTTTTATCCACATTTTTGCGGGTGAAAAGGTGTGCATCCAAGTGATAACACCAATACAATCCTTGTCGGCTGAGGCTTTTATAAGAACATCCTCAGCCTCATCGCTGCTACGAACTGTGGGCTGCCAAATAATCTCAACCTTATTGATTTTTTCGTCAAGGAAGTCAACCATTTCCTTACTGTCGAGAGCAACCTGCTTTAAGGTTTCCTCGCCGTATAAATCCTGACTGCCTGTAATAAAATATATTTTTTTCATATCCGAAACTCCTTAATTGGTCACTTATTTATTGGCAAACTCTGCCTCTTCCTTCTTGCCGATGTTGTAGATAAACTTCATTGAAAGAAATGCAATAAGTGAGCCAACTGCAAGAACTATAAAATAAAGTGTTTTTACGCTGTCACCGAAGCCGGCATTCTGAACTGCTGCTTCACCTTCTTTGAAGCCGATAGCAACAAGACCCATCGACACAACAGCCTGACCGATACCCTGAGCAAGCTTACGGAAAAACG
>JAZNLJ010000135.1:0-6081 GCA_045579005.1 Acutalibacteraceae bacterium
GGAAAAGCTCCACGATATAACAAAAATCACAACATATTTCCTTGAAGCATTCAAGAGAATTGTTGATATGGAAAACAAGCTTAAAGAGAACGTAGGCGACAAAACAGTTCTCCTTGAGGCAAAGAAAATGGGCTTTGGTGATAAGTTTATTGCAAAGCTCTGGGGTCAGAACGAAATTGAGGTTTACAATCTCCGTAAGGCAGAGGGCATGTTCCCTGTGTTCCGTATGGTTGATACCTGCCATACAAATGCTTACATTCCTTACTTCTACTCGTCATATACAGACAAGAACGACTCCATTCTCACAGACAAGAAAAAAATTGTTGTTATCGGTGCAGGTCCAATCCGTATCGGTCAGGGTGTTGAGTTCGACTATTCAACAGTTCATGCTGTTACAACAATCAAAAATTCAGGCTACGAGGCTATTATCATCAACAATAACCCCGAAACCGTTTCAACAGACTACACAACTGCCGACAAGCTTTACTTTGAGCCCCTCACTCCCGAGGACGTAATGAACATCATCGAGTTTGAGAAGCCTGACGGCGTTATCACCTCGCTTGGCGGACAGACGGCAATTAACCTTGCTGAGCCCCTTATGAAGCGCGGTGTCAAGCTTATCGGTACTGATTGTGAAGCTATCGAGCGTGCAGAAAACAGAGACAGCTTCGAGAAAATACTTACGAATCTCGGTATTCCTCAGCCTAAGGGTAAGGCGGTTACGAAGATTGAGGATGGCATAAATGCTGCCAAGGAAATCGGTTATCCCGTGCTTGTAAGACCCAGCTTTGTGCTTGGTGGTCGTGCAATGCAGATTGTTGCTAACGAGGAGCAGTTGAGACATTATCTTAAAACAGCTGTTGAAATTGACGAGGACAAGCCTGTTCTTGTTGATAAATACATTCAGGGTAAAGAGGTTGAGGTTGACGCTATATGTGATGGCAGGGATGTATTCATTCCCGGCATTATGGAGCTTGTTGAAAAGACCGGTGTTCACTCGGGTGACTCCATAAGTGTTTATCCCTCATTCAGCATCTCCGACAAGGTTAAGGGTATTATCCTTCAGTATGCAAAGAAATTGGGTCTCGGTATCGGCATTATCGGTCTTTATAATATTCAGTTTATTGTTGATGAAAAGGACGATGTTTACATTATTGAGGTTAACCCCCGTTCATCAAGAACAGTTCCCTTCCTTTCAAAGGCAACAAGCTACTCGCTTGCAGATATTGCAACTGAGGTTATTATGGGTAAGAGCCTTAAGGAACAGGGTATATTCGATATCTATCCTCAGGAAAAAAATCGTTGGTATGTAAAGGTTCCTGTATTCTCATTCAACAAAATCCGCGGTCTTGATGCTTATCTTTCACCTGAAATGAAGTCAACAGGTGAGGCTATCGGCTACGACAACAAGCTTAACCGTGCACTTTACAAGGCGCTTCAGGCATCAGGTATGCACCTTCAGAATTACGGTACTGTTTTTGCGACTATTGCAGATAAGGACAAGGACGAGGCACTTCCTCTTATCCGTCGCTTCTACAATCTTGGCTTTAACATTCAGGCGACAGAGGGTACTGCAAAGTTCTTTAAGGAAAACGGTATCCGCACCCACGCTCTCGGTAAAATCAGCGACGGTAGTGAGGAAATCCCTGAGGCGCTTCGTCAGGGTCACATTGCTTACGTTATCAACACAAAGGATATCGGTTCAACAGGCTCTGCAAATGATGGTCTTGAAATTCGCCGTTATGCTATTGAAAACAACGTAAATATCTTTACAGCACTTGATACAGTACGAGTTCTTCTTGATGCACTTGAAGAATCAACAATCACAATTTCAACTATTGATGCTTGAGGTTTAATATGAAACAGACAGTTTTTAAAATCACACAGCACACACAACTGACTGATACAGTTTATAAAATGTGCCTTCAGGGTGATACTGAGGGTATCAGATGCGGTCAGTTTGTGAATATACAGCTTGACGGTCTTTATCTTCGCCGACCAATTTCAGTCTGCGACTGTCAGGGTGACGTGCTTACAATAATCTATAAAGTGGTAGGCAAGGGTACGGAGCAGATGGCGGCTATGGCGGTTGGTCAGAAGCTTGATGTTCTTACAGGTCTCGGCAACGGCTACGACCTTAGCCTTGCAGGTGGCAATCCCGTGCTTATCGGTGGCGGTGTTGGTGTTCCGCCTATGTATATGCTTGCAAAAGAGCTTGTTAATATGGGTAAGAGTGTTAAGGTTATTCTCGGCTTTAACACAAAGGCAGAAATCTTCTGTGAGGAGGATTTCAAGGCTCTCGGTTGTGACGTTACGGTTGCGACTGCAGACGGTTCATACGGTGTTAAGGGCTTCGTTACAAATGCTTTGGAGGGTATGGATTACTCATACTTCTACACCTGTGGTCCCGAGCCTATGCTTAAGGCACTCTATAAGGCAACAACCACAAGCGGACAGTTCAGCTTTGAGGAACGTATGGGCTGTGGCTTTGGTGCCTGTATGGGTTGCTCCTGTAAGACTATCACAGGCTACAAACGAATTTGTAAGGAAGGCCCTGTGCTTAAAAAGGAGGAAATTTTATGGGAAGATTAAGTGTTGAGCTTTGCGGAATTACTCTTGACAACCCGATTATTCCTGCCAGCGGAACATTCGGCTTCGGTTATGAATTTGCAGAGCTTTATGATATAAATGTGCTTGGTACATTTTCATTCAAGGGTACAACAAAAGAGCCTCGATTCGGTAATCCCACACCCCGAATTGCAGAGTGCACTGCGGGTATGATAAACGCGGTGGGACTTCAGAACCCGGGTGTTGAAAGGGTTATCGGTGAGGAGTTACCCAAACTCAAAAAATGCTTTGATAAAAAGGTTATGGCTAATGTCAGCGGTTTTGCTGTTGAGGATTATGCTTATACCTGTGAGCAACTTGATAAATGCGAACAGGTTGGCTGGCTTGAGGTGAATGTCAGCTGTCCTAATGTGCACGGTGGTGGTATGAGCTTCGGTACAAACCCCGAGGCGGCAGCGGAGGTTACTGCGGCTGTTAAAAAGGTGACAACCAAGCCTGTTATCATCAAGCTTTCACCCAATGTTACGGATATTGTGTCAATTGCAAAGGCTTGTGAGCAGGCGGGTGCAGACGGTATCAGCCTCATAAATACACTCCTTGGAATGCGAATTGACCTTAGGACAAAAAGACCGGTTATCGCTAACAAAATGGGTGGTTTCTCAGGTAGTGCAATTTTCCCTGTGGCAGTAAGGATGGTTTATCAGGTTGCCAATGCAGTTGATATTCCCGTGGTAGGTATGGGTGGTGTTACAACTGCTGAGGATGTAATAGAGCTTATGCTTGCAGGCGCATCTGCTGTTGAAGTAGGTGCGGCAAACCTTGTTAATCCCTATGCTTGCCGTGATATTATCAACGACCTGCCAAGGGTTATGGACAAATACGGTATTAATAATCTCAGTGATATAATAGGAGGAGCAAAATAATGGGTAGAGACGTAATTGTTGCCTGCGACTTTTCAAGCGCAGAAAAGGTATTTGAATTCCTTGACAAATTCGAGGGAGGCAGAAAGCCCTTTGTAAAAATCGGTATGGAGCTTTTCTATGCAGAGGGACCCTCTATCGTAAAAGAAATCAAAAAGCGCGGTCATAAGATTTTCCTTGACCTTAAACTTCACGATATTCCCAACACAGTAAAGAAAGCAATGTCGGTGCTTTCCAATCTTGATGTTGACATCACAAATCTTCACGCATCAGGCACCTGCCGTATGATGGAGGCTGCTATTGAAGGACTTACACGTGAGGACGGCACAAGACCTCTCCTTATTGCAGTAACACAGCTTACCTCAACAGACCAGGAGAGTATGGAAAAGGATTTGCTTATTAACGAGCCTATTGATAAGGTTGTTATGCACTACGCTCACAATGCAAAGGTTGCGGGCCTTGACGGCGTTGTTTGTTCACCCCTTGAGGCAGGCAAGGTGCACGAAATCTGCGGCAGTGGATTCCTTACAATTACACCCGGTGTTCGTTTTGCAGATGGTGACGTTGGTGATCAGAAGCGTGTTATGACACCTGCACAAGCAAAGGAAATCGGCTCTGACTATATCGTTGTGGGCAGACCCATCACAGCAGCAGACGACCCTGTTGCGGCATATAACCGTTGCGTGGCAGAATTCTGCGATTAAAATAAAATTTTTTTACCCGATAAATCTCCCTGGCGAAGGGAAGGGGACCGTACCGAAACTTGTTTTGGTGTGGTGGAGAGTTCTAGCACCGAGAGGTGCGTATAATAAAATCTTTTACCTAATACAGACAGGAGAACTATAAAAATGGAAAGCTATAAAAGAGAATTTATACAGTTTTTAGAGGGCGCAGGTGTGCTCAAATTTGGCGATTTTACTGCCAAGAGCGGTAGAAAAATCCCGTACTTCATCAATGCAGGTGACATCAAAACAGGTGAGCAGATTTGCAAACTTGGTGAATTCTATGCTAAGGCATATTTTGAAAAAGTGGGCAACAAGAAGACTGTTCTTTACGGACCTGCGTACAAGGGTATTCCGATTGCAGTTTCTGTTGCAGTTGCACTTGCAAAGAACGGACTTGACGTACCCTTCTTCTTCAACCGTAAGGAAGAAAAGGACCACGGTGAAGGCGGTGTGTTTGTTGGCTACAAGCCTCAGGCTGGCGAGGAAATCGTTATCGTTGAGGATGTTATTACCGCAGGTACAGCTATCCGTGAGAGTATGAACATCCTTTCAGGTCTTGAAGGCACAAAGGTTGCTGCAACATTTGTTATGGTTGACCGCAAGGAAAAGGGTCAGACAGAAAAATCTGCTATGGCAGAGGTAGGCGAGGAATTCGGCTTCCCCGTATATTCTGTTGTTGATGTTTATGATATTATCGAGTACCTTGAAGAGGATGAGAAAAACCGCGAAAATGTTGAACGTATCAAGAAGTATCTTGAGGTAAACGGTGCTAAATAATTTTAGGAAGTGAACAGAATGAGAAGTCTTATTGATATTCTGGATTTTTCAGTAGAAGAGCTTGATGCACTTATTGCATCAGCTAACGATATTATTGCAAATCCGGCTGAATATGCCCAAAAGTGCAAAGGCAAGAAGCTTGCTACACTTTTCTTTGAGCCCTCTACGAGAACTCGTCTTAGCTTTGAGGCGGCAATGCTTGAATTGGGCGGTAGTGTAATCGGTTTCTCCGAGGCTAACAGCTCATCTGCCGCAAAGGGTGAGAGTGTTTCCGATACTGCAAAAACAATCAGTTGCTATGCAGATATCATTGCAATGCGTCACCCTAAGGAGGGTGCCCCACTCGTTGCTGCACAGGCTGCAAGTATTCCCGTTATCAATGCAGGTGACGGCGGTCACAATCACCCCACACAGACGCTTGCAGACCTTCTTACAATCAGCCGTGAAAAGGGCGGCTTCGATAATCTTACAGTTGGCTTCTGTGGTGACCTTAAGTTTGGCAGAACAGTTCATTCGCTTATAACCGCACTTTCAAGATACAGAGGTATTAAAGTTGTGCTTATCTCACCCGAGGAGCTTAAGTTACCCAGCTACGTTAAGAAGGATATCCTCAAAAAGAATCATATTCCTTACGAGCAGACAACAGACCTTGAAAGCGTAATGCCCAAGCTTGATATTCTCTATATGACACGTGTACAACGTGAGCGTTTCTTTAACGAGGAGGATTATCTCCGTCTTAAAGATAGCTATATTCTTGAGCCCGGTAAGCTTAAAAACGCAAAGAAGGACCTTTGCATTATGCATCCGTTGCCCCGAGTGAACGAAATCTCAGTTGCGGTGGATGATGACCCAAGAGCTTGCTACTTCAAGCAGGTGCTCAACGGTAAGTATATCCGAATGGCACTTATACTCAAACTTTTAGAGGAGGCAGGAAAATGAACGTAGATGCTATTCAAAACGGTATAGTTATTGACCATATTTCTGCTGGTCTTGCTTTCAGACTTTACAATCTTCTTAATTTAGACGAACTTGATTGCCCTGTTGCAATAATCAAAAATGTTAACAGCGCTAAAATGGGCAAGAAGGACATT